>JBATTL010000287.1:0-1771 GCA_049670525.1 Thiohalocapsa sp.
CCGAGGACCAGGACGTGGCCACTACCCTGCCGCTGGAGACTCTGTGGCAGGCGATGCTGACTGAGATCGCCGAGAGCGGTCGCGTGTCGCGCTTTCCGGCAACCGTGATCGAGACCGACGGAAGTGCGCAGCAGGTGCAGGTCACGAGGCTCGGTGCATTCGGGGCCGTCTCCGCCGGGCGCTACCTGGAAGCGGATGCGAACAGCGGCGGGCTGCGGGTGTTGCCGCGCCAACCTGACGCGCATGCGCGAGCCCTCGCGGAGGCATTGGAGGAGGCCGAGACCGGCATTCGGCCCATCATGCTCGACCCGACCGGCGGGGAGGTGTTGGCCATGCTGGAGCATCTGCCGGATCCGATCGAGCGGCTGCGCCAGGGCCGCTTAGTCGGTTACGTGATCCTCGGCGTCGCCGCGCTGGGTCTGCTAATCGCGCTGCAAAGGTTGCTGGCCTTGGCCCTGATCGGATCGCGTGTGCGTCGTCAGCGGGCTAACCCGAGACCCAATCCTGACAACCCGCTCGGTCGCGTTATGGCCGTCTACGAGGCCGAGCACCAAGCGCAGCACCCGGTCGCCGTCGATACCCTGGAGTTAAAGCTCGACAACGCGATACTGCGCGAGTTGCCGCGCTTACAGCGAGGACTGCAGACGCTGCGCATCATGGCAGTGATTGCGCCGTTGCTGGGCCTGCTCGGGACGGTCACGGGTTTGATTGAGACCTTTCAGTCCATCACCTTGTCAGGCACCGGCGATCCCCGGCTAATGGCTGGAGGCATATCCCAAGCGCTGGTGACGACCGTGCTCGGGCTTGCTACCGCGATCCCGTTGATTCTGTTGCATACCCTGTGCGCCGGTCTGAGCCGGCGTCTGATCCTGGTGCTGGAGCAGCAGAGCGCGGGGTTGGCAGCGGCGCATGCCGAAGCCGGTGAGGATCATGTCGCCGCTGCTTGACGGGATAGCGCCGCTGTTGAGCTTTATGCAAGCGGGCGGACCGGTGCTCTGGGGCATCGCGCTGCTGTCGCTGCTGCTCTGGGGGCTGATTCTCGAACGCTATCTCTATCTTGCCCAGGCACACCCCACCCATCGGCGGCAAATCGTCGCCGACTGGCAGGCGCGCCCGGAACATACTTCCTGGGTTGCGGCGCAGATCCGCGCTGCCGCCATTGCCGAGGTCCGGTTGCGCCTGGAGCGGTCACTCGGGCTGATCGGGGCGCTGATCGCGATCTGTCCGCTGCTCGGCCTGCTGGGTACCGTCACCGGCATGATCCGTGTATTCGACCTGATGACAGTGGTCGGCACCGGGAACGCACGAGCGATGGCGAGTGGGGTGTCGATGGCGACGATCCCGACCATGGCGGGCATGGTGGTAGCGATCTCGGCGCTCTTTTTCAACATGGATCTGCGTCAGCGTGCGCGGCGCTTGGTGCAGCAGACGGGCGACCGACTGATCGCGGAAGGGGTTTGACGGGACATGCGCAGACGGCGGTACCGGATCGAGGTTGAGGAGGCGGCGTTGGACATGACGCCGATGCTCGATATCGTCTTCATCATGCTGATCTTCTTCGTCGTCACGGCGTCCTTTCTGGACGCCTCCGGGGTCGAGGTCGAGACGCCGACGGCGCACACCGCGGTTCGTCAGGGTCGCGACAATATCGTCATCGCCATCACCGGCGACGACCGCATCTGGATCGACCGTGCGGCAGTTGCACCAGCCGCGGTGCAGGCCGCGATCGCTCGACTGCGCGCGGCCAATCCCGAGGCGAGCGTCTTGATCC
>JBATTL010000288.1:0-2724 GCA_049670525.1 Thiohalocapsa sp.
AACGAAGGGTCTCGATCCTTTCGCTGAATGCGTCGGCGCGGGCGAAATTCTGCTGGAACTCCAACCGCTCCAAAAACTCCGCCATGCCCTCGTTGAACCAGAGCGGCGTGATTCCGACCCAGTTGCCCAGCGCAAGATGTGAAATCTCGTGTCGCGCGACGGCCAGGGTACGGGCATGATCGACCCAGCGCACAACGGCTTCGTTATTGGCGAAGCTGTAGTAGCCGCTTGTTGTCGCGAGACGGGGCGCCTGCTTTTTCCGGTAACTGGTGAACCGTCGCTTTCCCTCGATAATCGTGATGTTGACGTGAAGCGGAGCGACGTCTTTGAGATCGAGCTCGCGCTCGAAAAACCGGAACACGCCGTCGATGTTTCGCTCCAGCTCACGCTGAAAGCCCAAGGGTGGCGTCTCGCCCAAATACTTGTAGCCCGCCGAGAACATGCCGACACCGCCATCCGCCGTTTGTCCGACGATCTCTGATTGGCGCGCCTGCGGTGGTTTGTCAGAGAAACTCGAGCGTCCGGCCTCGTCCACCCATCGATAGATCTGGTGTTTGGAAGAAAGGGTTGGGTTTACAACGCCAGCTGCGATGCAGGGGCTCCCAACGGCGTCGTGTGAGATGGTCGAGAACCTCCGCCCACCCGTAAGCAGGTGCGGCACGGCCACATGCGTCGGTGAAGCGACAGCAAATTCGAAGACGGGATCCCACCCTGCAGGAATCGAGGGTGTCTGCCGGACTGGAGACTCGGCCAACCCGAGCCAAACCAAATACTGACGCTGCTGTTCCTCTGTTGACACGAACCACAGAAAGGCCACGGTAGCCAGTATTGCAACCACAATTCGCAACGCGTCGGATCGTCGTTTCAATGGTCCCTGTCTCTCACGGTCGGCGGTATATGCAGGGCAATCGCATCAGTCCGCCCGAATATTCGGAGAGCCTGATGATGACGTTGAGGGCGGCGCGCCTGGCGCTTCGAAGAGCAACTGGGCCAAGTAGCAGTGATCCCAGCCGGCGGTGTTGCGCTTATTGCGCAGGTTGAACTTGGCGTCGTCCTGCTTCAGCCGCGATAGGGCGATGTGGCGCAGCACGGCGAGGTTCTCGCGAGCGGCGGGCTGGCGCACACGGCACTCGTCCTCGCGAAAGGTCATGTCGAGACTCCAATGCAGCGTGTTTTCAATGCCCCAGTGAGCGCGCACGGCGTGCGCGAAGCAAGCCACGTCGGTGCCGATGCTGCCGATGTAGTAGCGCGTCTCCACGGAGGTCTTGCCGTCGATGGCGATGATCTCCCCTGGGATCAACGCGCAGAGCGCCGCCGCCCAGTTGCGGAAACAGGCCTCGAACGCCTGCGGATCGAGCAACGTGAATACCCGTCCGAAGGTGTCGTGGGAAGCGATGCCGAAGGGCAACGCCAGAAACTGCCGCAACCACGCCTCCTTGGCCCGGCCGAACCGCTCGACGTCCTGCCAGCCGTCGGCGCCGGCGAGCACCGCCGCGATGGCCACCACGATAGTCTAAAAGTATATCGTAGCAATCTGATGCGATTGCCCTGGCGGACAGCGTCTGCGAACTGTTACGACGGATTGCACAGCTGAACCTCAATGGACTAATCACGTTGGTGTTGGATAATGCGCGCTATCAGAAATGTAAGATCGTGACCGCATTGGCTTTGCAGCTGAATATCGAGCTGCTTTACCTGCCCGCCTACTCGCCGAATTTGAACCGCATCGAAAGGCCCTGGAAATTCATTAAGAAAAAGTTCCTTTACTCGAGATACTACGCCGATTTCTCCGACTTTCGGAACGCTATTAGCGATTGCCTTAGCCAAACACACACAACGCACACGAAGGCGTTGGACTCTTTACTTACACTGAACTTTCAGACATTTAAGAAATGCGACCTTGTGCCTATATGAGCTATAACGCTTGCATCAGCGGCTCCACTCCGCTGACGCTCGTTGATTGCTATTTTCGGGGTTCGTAGCTGTACTTCTGCCCACCGAGCGTCGCTGCATACATCAGCCCACCTTTTGCGACCGTGAATGTTGCCATCCCCTTGTAGTACTGGCCCGCCGCCGTAGCATGTTCGCTTGTACCGCTCGCACCTGCCGACGATCCAGCGGTACTAGCCATGGCGTTAGCCCCAGCAGTGATGGCAACCGCACTGGCGTCTGCGCTGAATTCGAAATTGCCGCTTGTGAACTCATCGAACGCCGACCGGTTCTCGAAAAAGATGATCTGGCTGTAGGCTTGGCCGCCCAGCTGCCAACCTGCACTTAACTGAATCACCGAGGTGTCACCGACATATCGTCCCTTTTCGTACACGCGACCTTTACCATAGGCGCCACCCAACACGAAGCCGCCCTTGCCGATCATCGGGAACACTGCGTAACCGTAGGCGCTCTTGAAGAAAGCGCCACAAGCTCCTGCATTCTTGAAGATGCTGATGGTCTCGCTATATTCATCCGCCTGGACGAACGAAGCAGGCAGCGCCAGCATGAAAGCCGCGAGCACGGATGTCAGAAGCTTGAGCATTGATTGCACTCCATGGATGAATATCGCCACACTCTTACGGCAGGGAGGTTCGCTTGAGAAAAAGCCCCGGCACTCTGCGACCAAACCAGGCATCGGGTTTCGGACATCCGACATTGCGCGCTGCGCCTAGACTCCCGGCACCAGTATGACTCGCTTTTGGATTTGCGCCATGTCCCGGAGCTGGGAGGTGG
>JBATTL010000289.1:0-3245 GCA_049670525.1 Thiohalocapsa sp.
CAGAAAGGCCGCGGGGATCGCTTTCATGAGCATGGGTATCATCTCCTCGTCTTTTTGGTGAGTTCGACCGCGGTACCCCGCGCCGCTTGGGTGATTCACATCTCGAGTCAAGCATCGCCTAATTCCTGTTCAGATCCTCTAGCCGCTGCATGAAGTGTGCCCGCTCGATCTCACCGCGGGCATAGCATAGCGGTAACGGAGGATGTCCAAGCGTGTGTTCTGGATCGATGACGAACGTTGCCGGCCTGAGCGTACGCAACTTCTCGCGGGTCGGCGCCGCGATGTTCCTCGGGCTGTTGGCTTGACTCATCCATTGCATGCGCGTGTTCATGCGCGCCACGGTCGCTGGCCAGCCCGCGGCGCCGTGTTGTTTAGGGTTCGGCAATCCATGGCGTTGCGTGCAGTACGGCGTGACGAGCCTCGCGCCGGCGGAATCTGATTCCGGCAGTTGCGCTGGCTTCGGTGCCCGCGGCATGGCGCCGCCCATCATCCGGCCACCACGGCGGAGCCGTCTCTTGTCGACTGCAAAGGAGGTTGGATCCGCGCATTGTCGGGGGGATGTTCCGCCGCCTGCATCGCGCTGTGCTCGGGATAGAGCAGCACCCGGCCGGACATCGGATGTTTGCAGGTCGCTACAGACAGTCGTAGGCGCTCAGCTCCAGGCCTCTGACGCGGTCCTCCACCTGATCGCGGGCCAGATCGACGACATAGCCCGCCTCGCGCAGACCCTGGCGCAGGTACTCGCCCGTCTTCGGCTCGTCTTCGACGATCAGGATCTTCACCGACTCGTGCCTCCAAAGAATGTCCAGCAGCTTGATCGCCACTGGGTCGAGTTACATGGCGGGTCATCTTCTCGTCCCAGATGACAGCTTTGTCATTGTCCTGTCAGGCGCCTGTCCAGGGCGCGGAGTCACACTTGCCCCCAACAACAGGACGTTCGCCGACGCCCTTTTGGGCAAGCGCCGGGATAGCGTTCAACCATGACACTGAGAGAATCACGATGAATTCGAAACTGCCATCAGCCGCGATACTGTTGGCCTTCGTAGCCACCGCCGCATCCGCCGATGACGTCTACAAGGGCCTCGCGGAGGGCCACCCGGAGCTGGGCGAGCCACACCCGCAGGCCGACTCGCCCACCAATGTCGAGGCCAGGAAAAGCGGCACGGACGAGCTCGACATGCATCACGGCCTCTCCGAGGGTAATCCGGATCTGTCCCCGCCGCCAGGCGCGCGCGACAAGACCGGCGCATCCGCGGCCCACGGCGATGTCGACCTCCACGGCGGCTTTTCGGGCAACCCGGATCTCTCGCCGCCGCCACCCCGGCACTAGGTCCTTTGCGGCGAGTCTAGCGCGTTGAGGGCCCTGCCCAGGCCACGCGCGACCTCTCTTTCAACCACGCAGGCAAGCATGTTCGGAACAGAACGCATGGGTATCGGCATGGGCTGGGGCGGTCTCTGGATGATCGCTATCTGGCTGATTCCGATCGTTCTGGTCGTGTTGCTGCTGCGGTGGTTCGACGATCGCCGCCGGGAACCGAGCCCCCGGGACGAAGGCGATGCCCGGCACATTCTGGACGCCCGCTTCGCCCGTGGTGATATCGACGCCGCGGAGTACGAGGAACGAAAGCGGGCGCTGGACACGTAACCCCAAGGCCGATCCCAACCTGCGCGATTCGACAATGATGGACAGTGATAGATCAGTTGACGATCAGCGCATTCGGGGTCTGCCTCATGTCGACGGTCCCTTGCTGTCCGCCGGTCCAGAAACGGCGGACCCAAACATGACCGTCCACGAGACGCCGCCTTGCGATTACTGCACCAAGCGGAGGATCACTTACACGCTAGGCGGCGATCCATCCGTCAACCAACCGACTGGAGAACCGAAGATGAAAACGCTGATCAACCCCATGACGCTGTCCGTCCTGACCCTGTCGGGCGCATTGCTCGCCACACCCTTGACCACCGTGCTAGCGGAAGAAGCACCAGCGGCACAGGCGCAAGAGGCAGCCAAGGGAGAGATGGGTGGCATGCAGGACGCGATGCCCATGGGTGGCATGCAGCGCATGCAATCCAAGGGCGGCATGATGAGCCCAGAAATGATGGCGCAAAAGCAGGAAATGATGCAGCAGAAGCAGAAGATGATGAAACAGCATATGGCCAAGATGGAGGGCCATATGGCGAACATCGAGGCGTTGCTGCGCGAGCTGGTGGAGCTGACCAAGAATAAGCAGTGAGCAGAAAGTCAGGCCGGCTAGCCACGGTCGCTTTGACTGTACCCCGGTTATTGGGTGCCTGAGTCGGCGCGCCATCGGACCCCCGGTTTGAGCTCGTCCGAAACCGCCGCTGCGGTGGCTCGACGCAGAAATGCTCAGCGGCGAGCACCGCAGCAACGCCATGTATCGTTCAATAGCTAAACGAACCGGGCGGTGATGCCGGCCAGAGCTGCCATCCCTCGGAACAGAGGAGATTGACATGAGTAAAGAGATTACCTTCGCCGCCCTGCTCACAGCAGTCGCGGCACAACCTGCGATTGCACAGGAACAATCCATGAACCCCGGCGCCATGCACTCAGGCGGGATGATGGATCAGAACGTCATGGGCATGGGCGGGACGATGCATGGTAGCGACGGAGCCGGAGCCGAGGGCACCGGCGTCATTAAACGCGTCGATGCCGATGCGGGCGTGGTCAACATCACGCACGGCCCCATTTCGTCACTCAATTGGCCTGAGATGACCATGGAGCTGCCGGTGACGGACGAGGTTGATTTGTCCGGCGTGCAGCCCGGCGATGACGTGCGCTTTCGCGTCGAGCTCGGTGCGGACAACGTCTACCGGATGAGCGCGATCGAGGCGGCGCCCTGAGCGTCACGCGTCACAACGATTTGGGTGGCCAGTATGACAGCAGCCGACCGGGACACCCCCTGGGTTTTCCTGCTTTCGAAAACGGTCGCAGCGACATCGCGAGGCATGGCGTCAAGGATTCCGCAGTCGGCAGCCACCCTGATCGGGGCGACAGCCCTTGTCCGTACTGCCAGAAATCGCATCCTGAGGTGTCAGAGCTGCGCGACGTCGGAGATTGCCCAGTGGCGACCGCCGTGGGCCGGCTACCGCCTGGGTGAAGCGATGGCCGTGCGCGGCACACCAATCATCGTGCTACCCGACGGCGGCGTTGTGCCTGGCTACGTTGAGCCGCGAGCGCTGCTCGAACGCCTGTGGCAAGCCTGGCTTACCAACCTGGATGAGAC
>JBATTL010000290.1:0-7990 GCA_049670525.1 Thiohalocapsa sp.
TCGAAGTTGGTTTGGCGGACTCGATTGTATCGGTTCGGTGCTGCGATTGCCGAATGCCGAATGCCGAATGCGGGGATAGGGCGTCGTCAGACCGCTGACTGGTTCGGCGGTCGCGACGACAGGCGTGGCGATCAGTGACGCTGGCAACTCGTTGCCGGGCGCGAGAGACAGCGCATTGCAGTTCACTCGGGCGATCACGGCCAACGACATGGTCGAGACTGTCGTCACGCGAGACAAGGCTCGTGTATTCGCCCATCGGCTTCGGCTATCCTTCTCCGATGAGTCAGTCGCAGCAATCCTCAGGACCGCGTCCAGACTATCAGGGCGGGGGAATCGTCAACCTGATGACATCGCTGATCAAAGCGCGCGGTGGCAGCGCCGACTATGCGGAATTGGAACTGCTGCCCGCAGACGCGATTGCTGGTGCGAAGCACATCCTGCTGCTCGTGGTCGACGGCCTTGGCGCCGACTGGCTCCAACGGCATGGGTCAAGAGGTCTGCTTTGCGGTCATCAGCGGGGCGTCATGACGTCGGTGTTCCCACCCACGACCGCGTCCGCGATCACTACTTATCTGACCGGTGACGCGCCCCAACAGCACGCGCTGACCGGTTGGCACACCTGGATGCGCGAACTCGGCTGCGTCATGACGGTGCTGCCTGGGCAGCCGCGCTACGGCGGTGTCGGCTATCGACAGGCCGGTATCGATGCGACCCGGCTCTTTGGTCATCGCCCGGTCTTCGACCGGATGGCCACCCCGACCGTCTCGGTGGCACCGGCCCATATCGCCCATTCCGACTTCAACCGCGCACACCTCGGGCGCGCGGAGCTTCGCACCTTCGAGACCCTGCGGGCCATGTTCAAGCAGGCCGCCCGCGCCATCCGAAAGGCCCGCTCGCCGAGCTATCTTTATCTTTACTGGCCCGATCTGGACAGCATCGGCCACGCGCAGGGCATCGAGAGCCACCAGGCGCTGACGCATCTTCAGCAGATCGAGCAGAGTCTGGAGGACTTCGCCGGGAGTATCGTGGGCACCGACACTGTCGTGCTTGTTACCGCCGACCACGGTCAGATCGACACCAACAACGCCGACCAGACCCTGATCGGGGATCACCCGGAACTCGCGGACTGTTTGACCCTACCGCTCTGCGGGGAACCTCGCGCCGCATTCTGCTATGTCCACCCGGACCGCGCCGAGACTTTCGAAGGCTACTGCCGCGAAGTGTTCTCAGGGCGGTTCGAACTGCACCGCAGCCGCGACCTGCTCGAGGCGGGCCTATTCGGCTTGGGAACCCCGAACCCCCGACTGCATGAACGCATCGGCGACTACACCCTACTTGCAACCGGCAACAATGTGATTCGCGAACAGCTACCCTTCGAGCAGCCTTTCGAGCAGATCGGCGTTCACGGCGGCTTGAGCTCCGCGGAGCTAATGGTGCCCCTATGCCTGCTCCGCTGCTAGTTTCCGCTGCTAAATCAGGACCGCGAGAAGCCGGTTACGCCAATCGAATTGTGAACCTATCCTGCTGCCACGTCTGCGAGTACAGGAGCCGCCGCATCCTGGAACTGCAATGCGGCCAGCCGGGCATAAAGGCCACCCTGGGTCAGCAGCTGATCGTGGCGTCCGCTGGCGACGATTCGCCCCAGATCGAGAACAAGGATACGGTCGGCCTCCCGAACGGTGGCGAGACGGTGGGCGATGACGATGCTGGTGCGATGCCGCATCAGCCTTTCCAGGGCGTCCTGCACCAGACGCTCGCTCTCGGCGTCCAGCGCACTGGTGGCCTCATCCAGTAGCAGGAGTGCGGGATCGCGCAAGATCGCGCGAGCCACGGCGATGCGCTGGCGCTCGCCGCCTGAAAGACGCACGCCGCGCTCGCCGAGAAACGTGTCGTATCCCTGTGGCAAGCGCTCGATAAACCCGTCTGCATGGGCCGCACGGGCCGCAGCACGCACCGCATCGTCGTCGGCGCTTTCCAGCCCGTAACGGATGTTCTCCCAGGCGTCCGCACCGAAGATGACAGGATCCTGAGGTACGACGGCGATGTGCCGGCGCAACTCCGCGGGATCGATCGCGCGCAGGTCGACACCGTCCAGTGTCAAATTACCGCGTTGCGGGTCGTAGAAGCGCAGCAGCAGATGAAAGAGCGTCGACTTGCCGGCGCCGGACGGTCCCACCAATGCGACTCGCTCGCCCGGCTGTATCTCGAACGCCAGATCAGAGAGCGCCTTGATCCCGGGCCTGGCCGGGTAGCTGAAATCGAGGCCGCTGACCCCGACCCGCCCGGTCACCCGGTGCGGTAATGACGCGGGCTTTGCCGGCATGGTGATGCAGGGCTCGGTGACCAATAACTCCATGAGCCGCTCGCTGGCGCCAGCGCCGCGCAGCAATTGGCCTGCGATCTCGCTCAACGAGCCAACGGAGCCGGCCACAAGGACCGCATAGAACAGAAAAGCGGACAGCTCGCCGCCGCTGAGATTGCCTCGCAGTACCTCGTTTCCGCCAAACCAAAGCACCGTGCCGATGGCGCCAAAGGTGATCAGGGTGACAAAACCGCTCATGAATGCGCTCACAAGGGAGCGCTGCATCGCGGTGCCGAAAGCGTCCTCGACGCGCGTTCCATAGCGAACGCGATCGATAGATTCGTGGCCGAATGCCTGGACCGTGCGGATGGCATGCAGGGTCTCGTCGATGTAGGCCCCGATGTCGCCAATGCGGTCCTGGCTCTGGCGCGAGAGCCGCCGCACACGCCAGCCCAAGAGCCAGGTGGGCAGCACGACAAAGGGGACACCAAGCAACACCATTGCCGTCAGCTGCGGGCTGGTCACGGCGAGCATGACGATACCGCCGAGGGCTAGCAAGCCCGTACGCAACCCCATGGCCAGCGTCGACCCCACGACCACTTGTAGGAGTGCCGTATCGCTGGTGAGCCGTGAGATGATCTCCCCAGTGCGGTTTGTCTCGTAAAAGCCGACGTCAAGCGCCAGTGCACGCTCGAACACCGCTCGGCGCACGTCGGCGACCACCCGCTCGCCGATCCAGTTGAGCAGATAACTGCGCGCCATGATCGCACCTGACAACAGCACCACGACGGCCAGAAAGAAGAGCAACGCGAAATCCAGGGCCTGCGGCGAGCCGTCCGCCAAACCATAGTCGACAACGGTGCGAATTACCTGTCCGAACGCGAGCAGTGCGCCGGCGGCGATCAGCAGAGCCAAGAGAGCGAGAATCAGACGGCCGACGTAGGGGCGCGTAAAACGCAGCAGCCGCAATAGGGGTTTGAAGTCGCGGCTTCGCGGTCGGTCCACGGTGTCTTCATTGGTGCTCGCGTGGGGGGTGCTCGCGTGGGGGCGCATCGATCAAGCCGCCGCCGAACCGTCCGCATCGCGGTGCGGCCGATCGTTTTTCGTCGTCGACATCAGATTATCTCGCGTGGGGACATCCAGGAAATCTGGATGTCATCGCATCGGCCTCCAACGGGACGTGCGGGGAAGGCGCCGGGCGTCGAGAGGAAGAAAGACGGATACCGCCCGATGATCACCGGCAGTTCGATTCCGCGAACGAGCCGGGGGGCCACCGCCGCAATCGCGGCGAGGCGCATTCGGGCACCGCGCCGGTAGAGGGGCGGCGCCCGGGGTTCTGAATCGCTCCGGTCCGATCGCGGGCCGGGCCAACTGGCGTCGGACTCTGCTAGCCGCGCAGCAGTTCGTAGAGCTTGTCTTTGAGCAGCAAACGCTCTTTCTTCAATTCCTCAATGGTCTCATCGGCAACCGGAGTTCCAAGTTCTTCGAGCTTGCGCACACGGGCGTCAAGATCGTCATACTGGTTCATCAAGCCGGCAAAGGGCACGTTGGTCTCGCGCATTTCCTCGATCTTGCCTTGGAGCTCCGGAAACTCGTGCACCAGGTCGTGTTGTTCTCCGAGCATCGGGTCGTCTTCCTCCGCAGAGACGGCATCCATCAGCGGTGCCGCATGAGCGCCTGAGCGGCGCGAAAAAATCTGGTGGTGTCGTCGGCGCTCTCCGCGATCAGAGTTCAGCGCCATCGGAAATTGTAAACCAGCGTTCATCAACCCAGGAACCGATGCGGATTCAGATTGCTGATCTGGGTTAGGAAACCGCCTGAAAACCGAATTCCAGGGCCGTTGAACCCGAGGGCTACTGCGCATTCAGCGTCTTGATAACGTCTTCGGTGATGTCCGCGCTATCCCCAAGATAGAGCAGGCCCGCGCGGCTGGCCTCGAACACGGCGCCGAGCTTCTTCTCCTTGGCCACTTTGGTGACTGCCTCGGTCGCCGGCCCCAAAATCTTCTGACCCTCTGCCTGCTGGGCTTCCATAACTTCCTTCTGTACGGCGCCGAAGTCTTTTTCGAAGGCCTCGATACGCGATTTGATATCAGCTTCCTTTTTCTCCACTTGTGCCTTGCTCATCAGCGGCTTATCGCGTTCCAACGCGGCCTGCAACTGACGAATCTCGCGTTCGCGTTCGGCGAACAACTGCTGCTGCTCGCCGAAACGCTCTTCCAACAGCGCCTGCACCGCTTTGCCGGTGTCGCTCTCCTGCAGGACCCGCTCCATGTTGACGATACCGACGCCCTGCGCTGACGCATCCAATGTCACGCCGGCGGCGACTCCGAAGGCGAGCAGGTAGCTGAAGATTCTCTGCATTTGGTACTCCGTATTACTCAATATCACTCAATCACTATTCTTTCGATCGCTGGTCATCGATCGCTGGGAAAGATCACCGGGGGTCTAGGGCCCGCGGATGACGCGTCGCTTTGGTTGATGCGTTGTGCCCGCTTGCTCCCGCCGGATTCTACCGACACCGGGACCGTTGGGACAGCGGCAGCCACTCTGAATCGCGCGCTTGCGAAGATTCGCAACCGCGCGACGCATCGGCGCTACAATTCACGGTCATGACAGCCCCTACCCGTCGGCGAGAGTTCGCAATGACTCCATCGACAGGGCTTCAATGACATCGGCCGGAGAATTCACGCCATGGCGAACTCGCTTCAGGATCAGTTGCTCAAGGCAGGATTGGTCAGCCAGCAGCAGGCCAAACAGACCCAGAGCAAGAAGCGCAAGCACAAACGCGCCGGCGGCGGTGATGCGGGCCAGCAACAAGCGGCCAAAGCTGCGGCTCAAAAACGCGAGCAGGACCGCGAGCTTAACCGCCGGCGCGATGAGGAAGCCAAACGCAAGGCCGAGGTTGTAGCGCTGTGGCAACTGGTGCGCGAGAACCGAATCAGCCGTGATCGCGGCGACATCGCCTATAACTTCATGGATGGCAATTCGCTTAAGCGGCTTTATGTCAACGCCGAACAGCAGACCGGCTTGGTAGCCGGCAAACTCGCCATCGTGCGCCAGGACGATTTCTACGCCCTGGTGCCGTTGGAGGTCGCCGAACGCGTCGCCGCACACGACGCGTCCTTGGTCCTAGTGCAGAACAAGCCGGAAGACGTTACCGAAGACGAGTACGCCGACTACAAGGTCCCGGATGACCTGATGTGGTAATCGCCCGCCGGTTGCCCGGAACTGGTTGCGGCAATGGCCCAGTCAGGTCGGTGACGATCTGCACGGCCTTTTTGGAGTGAGCCTATGACGGACCAGCAAGACCGCCGCCTGGCACTGCTGATCGACGCCGACAACGCCCAGGCGTCAGTGATCGACGGTCTACTCGAGGAAGTAGCGAGCTACGGCACGGCCCAGGTCAAACGCATCTATGGCGACTGGACCCGGCCCAATCTGGCGGGTTGGAAGGACGTACTGCTGCGGCATTCGATCCAGCCGCGCCAACAATTCGCCTATACCAAGGGCAAGAACGCCACCGATGCAGCGATGGTCATTGACGCCATGGACCTGCTGCATAGCGGACGCTTCGACGGCTTTTGCCTGGTCTCCAGCGACAGCGATTTCACACCGCTCGCCGCGCGCATCCGCGAATCAGGGCTCAAGGTCTACGGTTTCGGCGAGCAAAAGACACCAGACGCCTTCGTCGCCGCCTGTGACAAGTTCATTTTCACCGAGCTGCTGAAAGACGAGGCGCCGGGCGCAACGCCGCCCGCACGGCTTGGTACCAAGGACCTGCGCGGTGACGCCAAGCTGGTCACGCTGCTACGCAAGGCCGTGGAAGACGCTGCCGCGGACGACGGTTGGGCCGAACTCTCGGTCGTCGGCAACACCGTGAACAAACGCTCGCCCCAGTTCGACCAGCGCAACTACGGCTACACAAAGCTCAGCGACCTGATCAAGGCGACAAAGCTGTTTGAGCTGGAGTCACGCATGGTCGGTGAAGGTCCGGGCAAACGCTTCTATCTGCGAGATAAGCGTGACATCGAAACTTGATCTTGACAGTGTTGAGGTGCGTCCAACCCGCCAGAAACTGTATTGTCCAGCGCCGTGGAGGCGGAGTAGTCCGACGACTCCTGGCCCTCCACTTCGCAGTGACAGCGTCCGGATCACGGTGCGCCGGCTGACGCTGACTGTGAGTCGGTCAAAGCTTGCCCAAGACCCGTTACGGACACAAACGAGTCGCGCACACCAAAAGCCACCGACCAAAGGTCAGCAGACGCCAGATTCCGCAAGTGATTATCTTGGAAATAGAAAGTATACAGCCCCGTAAACGCCGCCACTCGCGGTGCTCCGCGGGCAGGCCCGGTCCGCAGGCGTTCGCACACGACTAGATGAGTATCAGCTGATCTACATGTTTCAGGGTCGGCGCATCAGCCCAGCATGGCAGAGAACGCGTGATAAGCGCTTGGTCTATACGGCTACAGTAAATCAGAGATGGGAGAGGTACTATCAATGAAACAAACGATCATCGTAAGCCTTGTCTTGTTCATCGCCGTGTCGGGAGACGCTGTCGCGGGTTGCGTAGCGGAGGGTTATCCGTATGTTCGCCAAAGCCGAGAGAATAACGTCAGGAATCTACTACGAAACAAGAGTGTGGATGCCACCGCACCGGACGGGGAAAACTGGAAGGAAGACCACTGCAATACGGCCGTCGGAAGCGCCGGCAATCTGTACAAAGTGGGTGACGGCACGGCAGTTGACCCAAGGGTTCTCGAAGGAACCTGGCAGGCCGTGGACATAAATGGGGCTGCTGCCAACGGCTGGCGGGTTCGGTATATCTATGCCGGTGGACTGACCTATACCTGGAAGGTCTACCGCAACACCACAGGCGCCACAGGCGGCAACGCCCTTGGGGTAGGGATTTGCTGGGAAGATGAATCGGGCAACACCATCGCAGCGTCACCGACAACCACGGCTATTACTGGTTCCTGTCCATAACCTGCTGCGCCGGGGGTCAGTCGCGCGGGGCCATCTGCCTTGATCTTTGGTGTTTGTTGGTCCTTGGTGCGCTTCGCGGTGGATCCGAGATAACACTCAACCAGTTGTCAATGCTCGCGGGGCGGGCCACCAACAGGGGCCAGCCTCGAATGAGTAAGTTTGAGCCCCCCGCGCCGCAGATCTACCGCGCAGCGCTGGACAATCAACAACCGCAAACCCTCATCGTCGGGGACGGTGTGTGCTCCGGAGAAACGTCGACGAGGCAACGCTGGGACATGGTTGTTTTGGATATGGTCTGTCCCAGGTCAAACAACGCGGAGATCGAAGGCGTCCTTGGACAGGTTGTCGGGACAGGTCCTCGATGCCCTGCGCACCTACCGGAAACAATTCCATCCAGTCATGCACCATCGCGGCGGCGTCGGTCCCCGGCATCTTGTTCTTGCGCTCCAAGGCTTGAAAGAACTCGGCCAGCCGCTGCAACGTCAGCACGAATTCCCGATCGACCAAGGCGCCTACCAGTGTTCGAGACTACTCGTGCCATAAGCCGGCGTCCTTGTCGATGCCGTAGACAAGAATATTGGGTGCGGCCTTGCCATGATGTCGTTTCGACGAGTATGCTGTAAGCCTCTGTTAGACTTATATAAGGTGCAGCAATGGCGACAGTGATCGAGCGCTCGGGGAAGGAGTTGACCGTGGCGGTGAC
>JBATTL010000291.1:0-1669 GCA_049670525.1 Thiohalocapsa sp.
TTTTCGAGCAGCTGCGCCCGGACTTGGTTAAGGCCGCAGCGATGCTGGAACCACAAACCACCGACCTCGTAGCGGCCGTGACCGGCAGCTGACGTCGGATTGAGGTTCGCCTTCAAAGAGCACCGGCAGGAGCATAGCTGGGCTATGCGACTGCCGGCGCGACAATGAAGGCGGGCGCCAAGAATAAGTCAGCTGGTATGAGATTTGACATAAATCGCCTAAGTACCATCCGGGCCAGATAGCCCCCTTCGACTCTCTCACAACATCAAGCGCTTGGACTTAATTCAGCGCCATTCGAGCCCGGCCCATTTCCTCCGGCCCCTTTCCTCGCCGCGCGCGCACACCGAGCAGCGGAACGCGCGTTGAGCGCCGCCCGTACCTCGGCGTGACGCTCGCGTGTGATCGGGAAGCGGCGCAAGAACAGCACGCCGCCAGCCATCATCGCAGCGGGCAGGAAGCCGTAGAGCAGCATCAAGTGCGCCTGCACCTCCGGCGGCGTGGTCGCTGCCGCGGGATCGTAGCCGAAGCTGGCCGGCAGCGCGGTGCCGAGCAGGACGCCGAGGGCGAGAGAGAGCTTAATGGCCATGCCCCAAGCCGCGAAGTAGAGGCCCGAGCGCTGCCGTCCGGAGGCGAGTGTGTCGACGTCAATGACATCGGCAGCGATCGAGTTTGCCAGGAACAGAATTGACGCAAAGCTCGAGCCGCGCACCGCGATCATCACCATGAGTAGGGTCGTGTCGCCCTCGCGCAGCAGCGCCAGCGGTAGGCTGAGTACAGCAAGCCAGAGTGCCGCGGCGATCAGCGCCCGGTGCTTGCCGATCCGCAGCGACAGCCACAGCCAGGCAGGTACGGCCGCGAGCGTGGCCAGGTTTTCGATGAAGATCATCCAGGCAAAGACCGACGGATCGCCCATCACATCGGCCAGTACCAGCCGATGCAGCGTACCCTGGATCGCGATCCCGGAGACGAATAGCACGACGCAGCCGATCATGCGTCCGAAAGCCGGATTGCCGGTCAGGATGCGCAGACCGGCGAGCAAGCCGAGGTGCGCATGCTCGACGCGTTCGGGTCGACCTTCGGGGACGCGCAGCAGCGTAACGGCCACGAACATTGGCAGGCCGATGACGATCAGCCAGGCCATCCCGCGCAATTGCTCAGCACCAGCGTCCATACCTTTCGCGCTCAGCACGACCAGGAAGCCCAGCAGTGCGACCTGACCGGCGGTCGACAGGGCCTCGCGCACGCTCGTTACGCGCGAGCGCTCGTCGTAATCGGTGGACAGCTCCGCGCCCCATGCCTTGTGGGGCAGGTCGATCATCGTGAAGCCGAGGTATAGCAGCGCCGACCAGATCAGCAGATAGCCGGTACCGGCGCTCTCGCCCGGCACGAAGACATGCCAGACCGAGACGAGAAACAATGGCGTCCCGAGCAGCATCCAGGGCTTGCGGCGACCCCAACGGGTGCTGATACGATCGCTCAAACCGCCAATCAGCGGGTCGGTGACGACATCAAGCAACCGGGAAGCGGCAATTGCGACCCCGACCGCGGCCAGCGGCAGTCCCAGCTCATCGGCGTAGAAGGCAGGCACGAACAGCGCCATCGGCAACGCCGCCACCGAGGTCATGAGCGACGGCAGCGCATAGAAAAACAGCATCCGTCGCGGTAGCTC
>JBATTL010000292.1:0-2979 GCA_049670525.1 Thiohalocapsa sp.
GGCTACGGCTATCTTGGCACCGAGTCCCACCCGAGGGAATGGGGCGCGGACGGTCTCATCGACCATCCCCTCGATGTCTTGGTCTGGCTGGACATTGGGCGCAACCCCGCGTGAACGCGGCAACTGCCCTCAGTCCGCCGTCCGCGGCGGCAGGATGGGGCTTTCCGAACCGCGCGACACCGCCAGGCAGCGCCGCCTATTATGGCGCGCGATTCGCCCCGACTGATCTGCGGGACGCGGTGGCCGTGCTGTTCGGTTGGCGCGGGGAAGTCCGCAGGATTCTCGACGATGTCTCCGACCCCGGCGTCGCCCGCCTGAAACTCGATTGGTGGCGGGACGAGATCCAGCGCAGCATGGATGGTAGACCTCGACACCCATTGAGCAAGCTGCTGGCACCTGTGCTCATGACCCATGCCCTTCCGCTGAAACCCTTCCTTGACCAAGCGCGGCAAGTCGAAAACGATCTCCATACCCGCCGCAGCGCCGACCAGGCGGCCCAGCATCGCGCACTCATGGACGACCGCGGCGCGCTGTTCGAGCTGGTCTGCCGATGCCATGGCACCGACGAGCCGGCCAGACTGGCCGCGGCTCGTCATGCCGGGGCTTGGTGCGAGCAAGTGCGGCGCATCCGCGATGGCGGTCTGTTGCTGCGCCGCGCCCGCGAAGTGGTTCCGGAGGATGGTCTCGTGGCTGCCGGCCTCCAGCACGAGCAACTCTGCGCTCGCACGACTCGGCATCGTCTCCCCGGGCTCCTGGCGCCCGTGGGCAACACCCTGATCGCCGAGGCCCCGAATTCGGCAGACGAATGCGGATTGCCTCGAGCACTGCGCATTCAGATCGCAATCCATACTTCATTGTTGAATGAGCTTGCCCGAGCCGACTTCGACGTCGTCGACCAGCGCATCAGCCTGACGCCGCTGCGTAAGCTTTGGATCGCCTGGCGCACTGGGCGCTGATCACTTCCGCCACAGACGACCAAGCCGCGGTTCAGCCAGGGTTCAGCATGGCTCTCCTACGATGCTCGCAACGCCGAGGGATTGGGTTCCCCGGTGCGAAACCGGAGGAGACGAATCCATGAAAACCAAGTCCACTTTCCAGCCAGTCGCCCGCGTATTCGGATTGGGCGCCGCGAGTGATCTACCACTGGCGGCCGTTCAGGGAGCGCCATGCAGACAACGGTCTGACCATCATCATTCGCTAGGCGCTGGCGTTGAACCAGGGCGCAAGTCGGTGATGATATAGAATCGGGCACTAAACCCAAGCCGCCAGAGGCCCCGGACCATGCCGCTCCTATACTGTCTGCTCGCCGCTCTGCTCACCTTGGCATCGGTCTGCGACGTCTCCGCGGACCGCGGCGGTAAGGATCGAAAGTCGGGTCAGGGCGGTGGGCTGACGGCCTCTGAAGCGGGCAAGATTGCCCAGCGGCAAACAGGTGGACGTGTCCTGGCGATAACACCACGGGGCGGCGGCTTCCGCGTCAAGGTACTGACACCCAAGGGCGAGGTGCGTCAGGTCATCGTCTCCGGCAAATAGAGCGATCTCTGCCTGGCACGGCAATCTCCAGCAATCGCAAATAGCGACGGACAAGACATGCGCATCCTGGTCATCGAGGACGACCCGAACCTGCGCCGCCAACTGATCGAACGGCTCGCCCGCGACGCGATCGAGGCAACGGGTAGCGGTGACGGCCGCGAAGGGCTGTACCTGGCACAGGAATACCAGCACGACGCCGCGGTCGTCGACCTGGGCCTGCCCGAGCTCTCGGGTCTCGCGATCATTCGCACCCTGCGAACCGCCGGCAGCCTGCTGCCCATCCTGATCCTCACCGCCCGCGACCGCTGGCAGGACAAGGTCGAAGGTCTAGAGGCAGGCGCGGACGATTACATCGTTAAGCCCTTTCAACCCGAGGAACTGGTGGCGCGTCTGCGCGCGCTGGTGCGGCGGACCGCCGGCGTGGCAGGCCGCGAGCTGAAACTGGGGCCGCTGCGTCTGGACCTGATCGCCCAGCACGCCTGGATGCGGGACAGTGCGGTGGATCTCACGGCATTCGAGTACCGCCTGCTTGAGCACCTGGCGACCGCGCGCGGGGCGGTATTGTCGAAACAAGCACTCGCGGACCGGCTCTATCCTCACGACGAGGACCGCGACAGCAACGTGCTCGAGGTCTTAGTCGCACGCCTACGCCGAAAGCTGGACCCGGACGGCAGCCTGACCCCCATCGAGACACTGCGTGGACGGGGTTATCGGTTGGCCCTCAGCGCATCGGACTCAGGCGACAATCCCTCATGAAGTCCTTGAGTACCAGGCTGCTGGTCTCGGCGGCACTGGTCCTGTCCTTGTTTATCCTGCTGACCAGTCTGGCCCTCGAAAGGGGTTTTGAGGACGCGGCACGCTCGGCCCGCGAGGAACGTCTGCTCGCCCAACTCTATCTGCTGATGGCCGCCGCCGAGGTCGAGGACGGCTTGCTGGTGATGCCTTCGGAGCTCTCCGAGTCGCGACTGAGTCTACCCGGCTCCGGCCTGTCCGCACGGATCTTTGATGGCGAGGGTCGGCCCGTGTGGCAATCACGCTCCGCTCTAACCATCAGCCAGCCCGCGCCCATTCAGCTCGACCCGGGAGTAAGCCGCTTCTACGCGATTGAGCGCGATGAGACATCCAACGACCACGACGGCTTTCTCGTCGGGGCCTATGGTGTGCGCTGGGCGACCGGAGGGCAACCGCGAGTTTATAGCTTCGCAATCGCCGAAGATCTGGCCGCCCTGCACCGGGAGATCAGCGGATTCCGCAACAGCCTCTGGCGTTGGCTCGGCGCCATGGCACTGTTGATGCTCGCGGCCCTGGTCGTGACCTTGCGCTGGGGCCTCGCTCCCCTGCGTCGAGTCGCGGCCGAGGTGTCCGCGGTTGAGGCGGGTCGTCAGCGTCGCATTCGCGGTGACTACCCGACCGAACTGCGCGCGCTTACCGAGAATCTGAACGCCC
>JBATTL010000293.1:0-2182 GCA_049670525.1 Thiohalocapsa sp.
GCCTGCAGCTGCATAGCGGAGACCTGGCGCAGCGCGACCCGGCGCGCTATTGGGTGATGCGGCGAGAGCCGGACTGGTCCCATGCCGCCTTTCTATCGTTCGACTATGCCGGCACGATCGTAGACGCGCGCGACCGCAACCAGACCCTGCAGCGGGTCAAGAATGGCGCGTTGCTGGAAGGCAAGCGTGACGCAAGCGCCGAAACAGCGGCCATCGCAGTCCTCGAGGGACTCGGATTCGCGCAAGACCTGGACCCGAACGACCGCCCCGGACTCTGCTTCGCACGGGACAACGAGGACGCTTGGCTGTGGTTCATGGGTAGCCAGCTGCCCAATTTGCGATCCGACGGCTGGCGCATCGAGATCGACGCCGGTTTCCGGTTTCGCGTGGCCGAACTCGGCGATTGGGCGATCGATATCGAACAGACCGAGACCGGCCGTTGGCTCGACCTTGGACTCGGCATCGAAGTGGACGGCGAGCGCGTCGATCTGCTGCCGCTGCTTGTCGCGGCCATCCAGCGCCAGCCAAGCGAGCTGTCGCTCGAAGCGCGCGCGGGGCAACAGGACGAAGCCATGCTGCCTCTGCGCCTCGACGACGGGCGGCTGATCATGATGCCGGCGCGGCGCGTCAAACCCATCCTGTCGACTCTGGTTGAACTCTACGATCCGGAGCGCCCGCTGTCCAAGGATGGCCGGGTGCGGCTGTCACGCCTGCAGGCCGCTCAGCTCGCCGAACTGGAAGCCGCCGACCCGGCGCTGACCTGGCGCGGCGGCGAGGCAGCACGGGATTGGGGACGCAAGCTCCGGTCCTTCGGCGGATTGGAACCGGTCCAGCCGCCCACCGAACTGGCCGCGGAACTACGCCCCTATCAACGCCAAGGGCTGGACTGGCTGCAGTTCCTGCGCGCCTATGATCTCGGTGGCGTTCTCGCCGACGACATGGGTCTGGGCAAGACCGTTCAGACCTTGGCGCATCTGCTGGTGGAACGCGCGAGCGGCCGGGCGGACCGCCCCAGTCTGATGATTGCCCCTACCAGTCTGATGTTCAACTGGACGCGCGAGGCCGAGCGCTTCGCACCCTCGCTGAAGGTCCTGCTGCTGCATGGCAACGACCGGCGCCGTCGTTTCCGGTCCATCGGCGAACAGGACTTGGTGCTGACCACCTATACGCTGCTGACTAGGGACCTCGACATCCTGTCGGCACAGGACTGGCATCTACTCATCCTGGATGAGGCTCAGGCCATCAAGAACCCCCGCAGCAAGGCGGCCCAGGCCGCCGGCATGCTGAACGCCCGGCACCGGCTGTGCCTGACCGGAACGCCGCTGGAGAATCATTTGGGCGAGCTGTGGTCACTGCTGGATTTTCTGATGCCGGACGTGCTCGGCGACGAGCGCCGTTTCCGACGGCTGTTTCGCACGCCCATCGAACGCCATGGCGACGGCGAGCGCAACCAGCAGCTACGCCGGCGCGTCGCCCCCTTCCTGCTGCGCCGCACCAAGGAGGCCGTTGCCACCGAGCTGCCACCCAAGACCGATATCCTGCGCGAGGTGCCACTGGCGAGCGGCCAGCGCGACCTCTACGAGACCCTGCGCCTCGCGCTGCACGAGAAGGTGCGGGCGGAGGTCGAGCGCAAGGGCATGGCCCAGAGCGGTATCATCATCCTGGACGCGCTGCTGAAGCTACGCCAAGTCTGCTGCGACCCGCGCCTGGTCGCGCTGGAGAGCGCGCGCAAGGTCAAGGGCTCCGCCAAGCTGGAGCTGCTGATGACGCTGCTGCCGGAGCTGCTCGACGAGGGCCGGCACGTGCTGCTGTTCTCCCAGTTCACCGGCATGCTAGAGCTGATCGAGACGGAGCTGATGCGTCTCGGGCTGAGCGATAAGCGCGACTTCGTCAAGCTCACCGGTCGCACCCGCAACCGCGCCGCCCCGGTGGACCGCTTCCAGGCGGGCGAGGTACCGCTGTTTCTGATCAGCCTGAAGGCCGGCGGCAGCGGTCTTAATCTCACCGCCGCCGACAGCGTGATCCATTACGATCCCTGGTGGAACCCGGCCGCCGAACGCCAGGCGACCGACCGCGCACATCGCATCGGCCAGGACAAGCCCGTGTTTGTCTACAAGCTCCTCACCGAGGGCACCGTCGAGCAGCGCGTCGCCGAGCTTCAGGCGCGTAAGCAGGCCCTGGC
>JBATTL010000294.1:0-1703 GCA_049670525.1 Thiohalocapsa sp.
TAGGCACAGGTCCTTCTGAGAGGGCGGCGTTGCGGGTTGTTAGCTCCGCCATGTTTACTTTCTGCGTGGCATTCCAGAATCGAAATTGCTTTTTTACCACCACCATCGAGAGGTGAATACGATGATCGTAGACCGAGCAGCATTGGCCGACATTTTTGGCGTGAGCATTGACACACCGCGCTCTTGGGTGAAGGCCGGCTGTCCTTCGATTGACCCCGCAGGCACGCGAGAGCAGCGACAGCGCCGGTACGATACCGCAAAGATTCACAAATGGCTGTTGAGCCGATCGATGCCCGAGCGCCGCTGGTAGGGTGGTGGTGGTGATGTGGTGATGTGGTGATGCCCTTAGGGGCCGAGCGCTAGCCACACACCGCGCGCGAAATAACCCGCAGCTCACCCCCCCAGGAAGGACCCAGTCTCTTTACACACCAGCCACCAACGCCGCATGACCATTCATCGCCTCAGACAAGCCGCTGACGCCCTCGCCGAAGTCGACTTGACCAGCCCCGCCACGACCCTTGCACTGCAGCAACTCGATGCGGTGGTCGGTCTGCGTGGGACTGTGACCGAGGGTGGCCTGACGTCGATCGGTATCACCTGCGCGCCGTGTCACAGCGCCGTGGATGATCGCTTGGCACCCGGTATCGGCCGCCGGCTGGATGGCTGGGCGGACCGTGATCTGAATCCCGGTGTCATCATGATCCTTGGCACTGGATCTATCCGTTCTTACCGATCTGCTCGGAGACAACGAAGCCACCGTTAAATCCGTGCTCAATAGTTGGGGTCCGGGGAAATTCGACGCATCCCTGTTGCTTGATCGCAAGGCACTTCGTCGTGATGGCGGTACCGCCGCGGTATTGATCCCCCTGGCGTTCGGCCTGGCCGGTGTGAACCTGCATACCTGGAGTGGCCGGAGTGGCATCTCGCGTTGGAATGCATTTGTCGCGACGCTCGAAATGAGCGGACAAGGGACGCTCTCCGACCCGCGCTTGAATGATTTTGCTCGGTTTCCAGTTGCGGCCGCTGATAATTTCGGCAGCGTTCGACCGGACATCGATCGTGTCACGCCTAAGCTGGCTGACCTGCAGATGTACCAACTCGCGTTAAAGGCCCCGCGGCCACCGCGCAATTCGTTTGACCGGCGAGCTGCACGACGGGTGAAGACCTGTCCTCACGACCCGGAGATTGTGCACGCTGCCATGTGCCTCTGCTGTTCACGGAACCCGGATGGAACCTACACACCTCGATCGAAATGGGCATCGATGCGTTCCAGGCGGATCGTAGACCGGAAGATCGCTATCGCACGGCACCTCAGCGCGGTTTGTGGACCCATACCAACGGCGGCTTTTCTCACGACGGGCGGTTCGACACGCTGCTCGACGTCGTCGAGCACTACGATAACTACTTCGGGTTGCTGCTGAGCGACGATCAGAAAAGCGATCTGGTCGAGTACCTGAAATCACTGTGATTCTCGCAATCACAGACGGCTGTTTCGTCAACGATCCGCCGTTCCTCAACTTTGTGAATCGAATGGATTCTCTGCGTGGTCTGTTTCTGATGAACCGCTAGACGAACCAGCGGCGCGACCGCCAACGATTGGCTTGCTTGCCGGTGATCGTGCAACTGGTGTTCGACGGTGCCTGCGCCGGCCTGCTCGGCCAATCGACCGAGATCAATCAGCAGCTGGGGGATTTCTTCCTCGA
>JBATTL010000295.1:0-3239 GCA_049670525.1 Thiohalocapsa sp.
CATAACAAGGCCGCACTCGACAGGCAAGCCGTTACGAAATCTGACCAAGATTGCCTGAATCGGGGTAAGCGAGGTAGTCGTGCGGATCGACGGCAGCATCCGGCTTCAGTGCCGCAGGGGTCGTGAACTGCGGCCCCGCCGTCATCGGGGCCGCGTCGAACATCCCGTCAATGATGCATTTGTGGTCGTGGTTGTGTCGGTTGAGCGAGAAACCGAAGCGGTGTATGAAGTTCACCGCACCAATGCGATGTGCTCTTCAACTTTGGCGTCCAGCATCGGCACCCAGTTGGTGGGCATTATCTCGCGGACTTCGGAGAGCAGGGTTTCCACCTGTGTGCGGTTTTCGGTTACTGGGACCGACCGGGCTGCTGCGCTCAGCCAAAGGTATGCCTTGGCCAGCGCGTACTCTTCTTCCGGCGTTGTGCGCGCTTGGCTGACCATGCTCCAATAGAGTTCGCCCAACGGCACATAGGCCGGCGAATAGCCACCGCTCGCGGCCGTTTCCAGCCAATAGCGAGCGATTTCGACCTCCGTCTGCCGGCTCTCGTCCCGGCTACGGTCGAGGATAAGCTCGCCCAGGCGGTACTGCGCCTCGCCCAATCCCTGACTTGCGGCGCTCTCAAGCCACTGAACGCCGCGATTGTAGTCTCTTACAGGTTCAGCGCCCTCGAGATGGAAGACAGCCAGGCTCAGCTGTGCCTGGGGAGAGCCGCGTTGTGCAGCTTCTTCGCAGAACGCCATACCCTTTGCCGGGTCTTTTGGGACGCCGTCGCCGCGAATGTAATGCTCCGCGAGGTCGCACAAGGACCCGTAGTGCCCCAGCTCAGCCGCTGTGCGAAACCAGCGGACTGCCGCAGCCGGATCTGGGTCGCCGACCGTGCCGCGCAAAAGACACGCCGCGAAACGATGGCTCGACAAGGCGATCCCGCCCTTAGCGGCCTTCTCGTGCCAGCGGCATGCCTCGGCCTGGTTGGTCGGTCGCCCCCAGCCGTTTTCGTGAAACAGTGCCAGATTAAACTGAGCCAGTGGATTCTCGGCAGTTTCGGCCTGGTACAGAAACTCACCGTAGGCCCGCCCATACTCCCCGGCGGCCAAGGCCTCGCTCGCGGCTTGCAGGGGTCTTGCGCCGTCGGCCCGTGCGGACGAGAAGATTAGCAGTAGACTCGCTAGGAACCAGTTGCTGAGACCGCGGTTTCGCTGCATGTCGGTCCGCCGGATCTCAGCATCGGGGTACAGCAAGGCCAGTGCGCTGTCTGGTTGATCCATCAGACTCGTGGGAGCCTATGCGCATCGTGTGACGTCTTTCGACTGCTGCCGCATTGGACGCACAGACACAAGCGCGGGTCCCGCTCGGCGGAGGAGTCCGGATCACTGTCGTGCTCATATTTGACCGCCTGCCGGTCGCTCTGGCCGTTGACTCCGACCCGCGCGACGGTTAGTTCCGAGATGGAAAGATGCCCTGCAACGCGATGATACAGTTAACGGCGACGTAGGGTGAACGGTGGGAGACCGACTGACTACCGCCGGTGTTGCCGATCGTGGTCGTCGAATCCGATGTGGACGTGTAGATGACCGCGGCGGCGTTCATGCTCACGTCCGGGGCCTGATCGGAATAGATTCGGTCGGAGCCGTCATCCGCCAAAACGTTTCCTGCGGGGCTGTTCATCGTACCTCCGCCGGAATACGCGGCCATTGTCGTGGTCGTGTCCGTCGTTGTACTCGTGTCGGCGGAGTGGCTGTGCGACGGCATCTGGGCAGCCGTCAATGTAAAGCGTTCAGCGCCGCCCTTCGCGCCAAGTCGCACAGTCGGGAGCCCGGGTCCGGAGCCCTGGTGAACGGGAGAACGCCCGCGCATGTCGGGTAAGGCAAAGGTCGTGCGGCCGTCTCCGCCGTAAGCCGTGCCCAAGATCGAAAACAAGGCGCTGTTCCCAGAAATCGCCAACAATTGTCCGTCGCAAAAGGCCCAGCCGCGAGGAGCGAAGTTTCCGCCGAAGAACTTGATTTCACCAATGAAGCCTTCCTGCTGCGCATAGGCGGGGCTGCTGGCGATGCCCAATGTTGCCAGCATACCGAGCGTGCCTGCGACGAGTCCGATTTGTTTGTGATGACGATTGGCCATGGACAGTCTCCGTGTGCTGAGAGGGACGTGATTTGAGGGTCTTGTGGACTAGATAAATGCCGCGGTTACGCGCTGTTGCGACGCTTTCGGTGCAGCGCAAGGGCAATCAGCCCGGACAGGATCAACGGCAAGGCCGCCGGCTCCGGAACAGCCGCGGGCGGCAAGCTGCGCAGGTCGAACGTCACCTCGAAGGAGTTCACGGTCGCCGAGGAGTCAATGTCGATCTCGCCCTGTAGGTCCCATAAGAGGTTGTACGCTGTTAGACCGGCCAACGACGTGCCGAAAGACACCGGTCCAGGTGTACCCGCGTCAATGGTGGCGGAAGCACCCAGGGTGTTGGAGCCGAGTTCAATGAAGTCAAATGACCCTCCCCCAGCGGAGCCCGCCAGCTCAAGCGTGACACCGGTGAGCTCGAGCAGGCCGCCGGCGATACCGGCAGAGAATCCTCCGTTGATCTCGAAGGCCTCTTCTGCTGCAAGTTGCAACAAGGGGTCGAAGGAAAAGAGCAGCGACGCGGACGTCGCCGTCGAGCTTCCCGTTACGTCAATATCGTCCGACGAAACGGCGACATCGCCAAACGGTCCACCCTCATCCGTGTAGCTGAAGTCGTCGAACAACACATCGCCCGCCGCGAGAGAATCGCCACCTACGAGCGAGGTCAGCGGCACACCGATCGCTTGGCTCGATACACCGAGCAGCAGGCTTGCCATGAGTACGGCGGTCAATAATTTCTTTTCTATCATTCGGCACCTCAGGCGCGCGTGGCGCACAAAATAGCGTGGTTGGTGATACGACGTCATCGTGATGGAGCTAACGGTAAAGATACTCACTGGATCGGCATCAGGGTTCGCCGGTAGGGCTTAGGCCATGTAGCGGCCGAGGTAGCTGTTCCGCCGTTCGGAAAAGCATTTTGAGAACCGCCTCGTGACGTCGATGGCAACGGGATGGCGCCTGCGGCCGTGCGATCCGGCATTAGCTACTCATCGACGCGACCCGACCCGACCCGACCATCGACAATGTGAAATCCTCATCCCGGCTGACGACCTACCGCCGCCAACGCAAAGCCTGGTTGGCCGCGAGACGCACACTTGCATCCGCATCCGCCACCGCCGCCTCCAAC
>JBATTL010000296.1:0-6214 GCA_049670525.1 Thiohalocapsa sp.
GGCAAGAAGGCCACGGGCACAATGATCGCAAACAGCACGAGGGTGGTAGAAATGATTGGGCCGGTGACCTGATCCATGGCCTTGAGCGTTGCGGCGCGCCGATCGAGCCCTTCCTCGAGCATAATCCGCTGGACGTTCTCGACCACCACGATCGCGTCGTCCACGACCAGGCCAATGGAAAGGACCACCGCGAACAGACTGATGGTGTTCGCCGAGAAACCCGCCGCCAGCAGTACGATAAACACGCCGATCAGCGAGACGGGGATGGTCACAGCCGGCACGATGGTGGCGCGCAGGTCCTGCAGAAACAGATACACAACCAGCAGCACGATCACGGCGGTGATCGCAAGGGTGTAGACAATCTCCTCGATAGACGCCTTGACGAACAGCGTCGAGTCGTACATGACCTGGGCCGTGACGCCGTCCGGGAAGCGGGTCTTGAGCCGTTCGAGTTCCGCACGCACCGCGTCGACCACATCAAGTGCATTGGCACCCGGTGCTTGGTAGATCGCGATTGCGGCCGTGGGCTTGCCGTTGTAAGAGGACAGGGCGCTATAGGACTCCGAGCCCAGCTCGACGCTGGCGATATCGGCGATGCGCACGATGCCGCCATCAGCACTGGTGCGCACGACGATCTGGCCAAACTCCTCAGGCTCAACCAACTGACCCCTTGTGACAATGGTGTATTGAAAGGTCTGATCGTCCGGGATCGGCGCTGCACCCACCTGCCCCAGCGCGGCCTGGATATTCTGTTGCTGGATCGCGGTCACCACATCGCTCGGCGCAATGCCCAGCGCGGACATCTTGGTCGGCTCAAGCCAGATTCGCATGGAGTAGTTCAACCCACCGAACTGCGTGGCGTTGCCGACGCCAGCGACACGCGCCAGCTCATCCTGGACGTTGATGGTCGCAAAGTTCGACAGGAACAACGCGTCGTGTGAGTCGTCCGGCGAAGACACGGTGATGACGACCAACAGGTTGGTGGACTCCGCCTGCACCGTCACACCGAGGTTTTGCACCTCTTGAGGCAGCTGCGCCAGCGCCTGGGAAACGCGGTTCTGCGTGTTGACCTGGGCGATATCCGGGTCGGTACCCACCGCAAAGGTCACCATCAGACTGTAGCTGCCGGCGCTGGACGCGGTGGCAGACATATAAAGCATGTCCTTGACACCGTTGACCTGCTGCTCGATCGGGCCACCGACCGTGTTGGCGATGGTCTCGGCATCGGCGCCGGGATAACTAGCCGACACCAGCACCACCGGCGGTGTGATCTCGGGATACTGAGCCACCGGAATGGCGCGGATGGCGAGCAGACCCGCCACCACGAGCAGGATGGAGACGACGGCCGCGAGGCGCGGCCGCTCGACGAAGACCCGAGAGACATTCATCAGGAGGATCCGTCGGTGGTTGTGTTGGCGGGCGCTTCGGCAGGTGATTCGGTCTTGTCCTTATCGGTCGCATCTGGCGTTGGATCCGACGTCTCGGCAGGAGTCTTCTCAGGGGTCGCATTGGATGTACCCTGCGAACCGTCGCCCTGCTCCGGCTTGGCCGTGGAAGCGCCCTCACGACTCGGCTGAACGACCATGCCGGGCTTCACCTTTTGTATACCGGAGACGATGACCAATTCTCCATCCGTCAGCCCGGACTGCACGGCGAAGCCGTTGTCCGCCTTGGCGCCGGTCTTGATCTTGCGCAGCTCAACGCGGTTGCCGTCACCAACAACGTAGACCTGTTCTCCGTCCCTGGTGCGCTGCAGTGCCGCGGCGGGTACTACCGGCAGACGCTCCAGGTCCGCGAGGTGCACGATCGCGCTGACAAACTGCCCGGGCAGCAGGACATGCTCAGGATTTGCGAAGTCCGCATAGACAGCAACCGTACCAGTGCTGGCGTCTACCTGGTTGTCGGAAAACGCGATCTTGCCCTTTTGGTCGTAGGTCTTGCCAGTGGGCAGAATCAGTTCCGGAACGAACTTCTCGCGATACTCGGCAATCCCTTGAACACCCGCCTCGGTCTCGAGTTGGCTCATGATGCGCACATACTCGGCACTCGGGATCGAAAACACGGCCCGGATCGGATCGAGTTGCACCACCGTCGCCAATGTACCGCTGCTGGGACCCAGCAGATTGCCAACCGTGTAGTTGGTCGCGCCGATACGCCCCTTGATGGGGCTCTTAATGGTTGTGTAGCCTAGGTTAATGTTCGCCGTTTCGACAGCGGCCGCGGCCTTCTGCTCATTCGCCGCGCCCTTTTCCACGTTTGCCTTGGCCTCGTCGCGCTGGGCCTTGGCCTGGTCGAAGGCGGTTTTGGAGGTGTCTCCCTTCTTCAGCAACACCGACTGGCGCTCGAAGTCCGCCTGCTTGTCTTCCAAATTCGCGGCGGCACTGGCCGAATCCGCCTTCGCCGCGGCAGCCTCGCCCTTCGCGCTGTCGAGATTCGCCTGATACTGGTCCTGCTCGATCTGGTAGAGCAGTTGGTCCTGCTCGACCATCGTGCCCTGCTTAAACGCCACCTGTTCCAAGAAACCCTCGACTCTTGCCATCAGATCTACGGACTGGATGGCCTTGATGTTGCCGATGAAGCGTTCCTCTCGGTCGACGTTCTTGGTCTCCACCGCGGCCACGACCACGGACGGCGGCGGCGCTGCATTGTCATCGGTGCCGTCGCTGACTCCCTTGTCATCAGTCGCCAAGACAGACCCGGCCAGGCTGAGCGACAGGCCGGCTCCGATCATGCCGCGGATAGACCGGCGGACCCTAACGCTTCGAGAACCGAGAATCATCAAGCCAACCCCTATGTTGTTGAGCTACACGCGGACGGGAGCGACAGTCCAACCGCTTCGGCAGCGCACCGGATGCGAAACCCCCGCCTGGAAAAACTACCGGGGCTACTGCCCACAGAACCATCGCGACCATTAACGCCATCGATATTATCTGTTCTGGAATCCGGTCAAGCGTGACTATGTTCGCAGCCTGCATGATTGGTCCCATTCGAGCTTTATCGAATACGTTGGCACGCAAGGCCGCGAACGGTTAGTCGAGCAGTTCAAGGCTTTTCCGGATTATCGAGACTTGGAGATCGACGACGACTACTGTTGTTCCTTGCTCCCTCGCTACAGACCGGGAGCACGCGGCTTCAGCCTCGTCGGTATCCGCCAAGATCGCGACCGACAGGTCCGGGGCCAAAGCCCCGGACTATGGTCGTGGCCATCTCGGCGACAAGTGCCCGACTACAAAGGCGAGACTGTTGCGGCGGGCGGCAGGGGTTTGGGGGTTGCTCGAACGACTGTCGCCACATCGCGACTGAATTCGCCGAGGCAACGACTCATCGCGGCAACCACCGCTTCTGAATCAGCCGCGTTCGCGGCCTGCACGTCCGCTTGGGATGATCCCGTTTTCGCGGTGGTAGGAACCGGACATCGATAGACATCCTCGCGGACGGCCAGGGCGCGCTCCAGGTAGGAATCCGTGACTGCCCAGCGCACCTTGAGCACCGCATCGCCACTCGGCGTGCCCTCGAAGCTCACCACCTCAGCGGTGATGCGAAAGTCGATCGGCATGCGCGTTTCACTGGGGAACACGACGATACGACTGGTGCCGAGCAAATGGGCCAGGTTCTCGCCCCAGACGCGCAAAAAGTCGTCCTGCACCGCGCCGCCCCAACGGTTGAACTCGTCGACGTCCAGCCGGTTTGTGCCATCACGGGTCACGAGTTGCGGGCGGTCGAGAAACTGCGGGAAGACCACCGGGCCGATTCCGATGGACACACCGCCGCCGGTGATATCGGCCCCGCGCCCCGCGGCCTCGGGGATCGGCGTCAGCACATAGAAGGTGGACGGCGGCGAACTGGCGCAGCCGGCCGCCATCAACGCCAACAGCAGCGCGAACAGACCCGCCAGAACGAGAGATCTCGAGTGCATTACCGTCTACCCCCTTTGCCCTGGATCAGGGCCTCCGGATGTCGTTCCAGATAGTCCGCCATGACGCGGATCGAGCGCGCCGCCGCGCTCAGCTCCTGCATTGTACGCACGGTTTCGGCATTGAGGGGTGCGTCGGGGGCGATCAACGCGTTGGCGCTCTTCAATGTCCGTTGCGCGTCACGTAATGTGGCGCTTAGCTCCGGCGCGATTTCTTGATCCAGTTTCAGGCTCAGACTGCGTAGTTGGCGCAGGGTCAGTTCGAGCTCCGAGAGGGAGTCTTTCAACGCGGCGGAATCAACCAGCTCCCGTGTGCCCGCGAGCGTCGCGCTCAGCTCTTCGCCTATCTTGTCGATCGGAAACGCATCGATCTTGGCTAAGATCCGGTTGACCTGGGTCGTGACTGCCTCAAGTGGGGTCGGCAGCGTTGGCACCACGCGGTAGTCGCCGCGTCGCGTCAGTCGCGCGGGCGGTGCATCCTCGTGGAAGTCGAGGTCGACATAGAGCTGACCAGTCAGCAGACTGCCGGTCTTGAGCTGCCCGCGCAAACCGGCAGCCACCAACTTATCCAGGATATCCGGGTCATCTGCGAGTACCCGCTCGCGGCCGCCAGGACCAGAATAGCCGATACGCTCCGGTTCGATCTCAACCAAGACCGGAATAGCGAAATCCAACTGTGCGGCGTCGAATTTGAGCTGGATGTCGAGCACCTGCCCGATCGTGAAGCCCCGCAATAGCACTGGCGCACCAACACTCAAACCCCGCACCGAGCCATTGAAGACCAGCAGATAGCGCTCCTTGTCGAGATAGACGCGTTCGTGAGCCTCCGTGCGATTGGGATAGAGCGGGAAAAACTGATTGGGTTTAGCTGGCGCCCCCTCCGTCTCCAGCGTATCCGGATTGTCGAAGGCGACACCGCCAAGCAAGACCGAAAGCAGTGACTCGGTATCAAAACAGACGCCGTCGGCGCTCAATCTGAAATCGATACCACTGGCGTTCCAGAAACGCGTACTGGTCAACACCAGCCGATCATGGGGACGAGTGATGAAAACGTCGATGGTGACGGCACGCCCATCCTCGTCGAGCTCGTAATCGATGACCTGACCCACCTGGATATGGCGGTAGTAGGCCGGCGACCCGAGATTCAGCGACCCGAGTGTTGGCGAGCGCAGTTTGAACAGGGTTCCGGGCTCGTCCGTCGTGATCACGGGGGGTTCGGGCAAGCCCACGAAATGGCGCCGCTGCTTGCCGCCACCGACCGGATCGATGGCAACGAAGGCGCCGGAGAGCAAGGTCTCCAGTCCGGACACACGGCTGGCCGTCACCCGCGGGCGCGCCACCCAGAAGCGTGTCTTGTCGGTCAGGAACTTCTCCGCGCCATGATTCAGCTCCGCGGTGACGATTACCTTCGACAGATCATCACTGACGTCGATCGCCGTCACCTGACCCATGTCAACGTCCTTGAACTTGACCTTGGTCTTGCCCGCCTGCAGACCGGAGGCGGTCTTGAACTCGATGGTGATAGTGGGGCCCTTTTCGGACAGGGTCTTATAGGCCAACCATCCGCCCACCAAGACCGCCAGCACCGGGAGCAACCAGACCAGTGACAGACGGTCGCGCTTGATGACGCGGGCCTCCGGGAGATCTCCCTGCTGAGCCGGAAGGTCCCGATCGGATTCAGGCGGCGCCGGGTTCATGTCGGGCGCCAGCGGCGTCTGATTCTCCGCCATACTTCTGCTCCATTGCGTCCCAGATCAGTCTGGGATCGAAAGACATCGCTGCAAACATGGTGAGGATGACGACTGCACAGAAAAAGACGGCCCCCGCCTCTGCCTGAATGCTGGCCAGATTGCCAAGCCGCACCAGGGCCACCAGGATCGTGACCACATAGACATCCACCATGGACCAACGCCCGATCGCCTCGGTGACACGATACAGCCTGGTTCGGTCCCGCGGCCGCCAGCGCGACCTTCGTTGCACCGAGATCAGCAGCGAGATCAGGATGATCAGCTTCAGCAGAGGGACAAAGATGCTGGCAATGAACACGATGGCCGCCAACGGCCACATGCCATGGGTGAGCAGGAACACCACGCCACTAAAGATCGTATCCGCCTGGGTCTGACCCAAGGATGTCACGGCCATAACGGGATACAGATTGGCAGGCAGGTAGAAAACACAGGCCGCGATCACCAGGGCCCAGGTGCGTTGCAGGCTCTGGGGCTTACGCTTGTGCAGCAGGTCGGCGCAGCGAGGACAGCGAAGGGCGCCCTTTTGGTCTTGATGCGCCGCTTGCTGCGGCAC
>JBATTL010000297.1:0-2738 GCA_049670525.1 Thiohalocapsa sp.
GGCTATGGCTCGGCTATTTAGGCACCGCTAAACGAAAGGGGCGGAAACAGATAAGCCGGACCTACGCGTGCCAGGGCCTGCTCTCTACTCTACCCTTCTTTTGCTCGGGCAACGGCTGCTCCCTACGACCTAGGGTAACCGCGCCAGTCGTCGACTCTACCTAGGGCCAGAAAGAATCATCCATCAGTTGCTCAAACAAAAAGGGGCAATCGCTTGGGAAGCTCGACTCCAACAATCCTGTTGCTCGCTCTGCTTCGATGGCGGCCAGTCGGTAGGCCTGCAAGATGGCCTCATCGAGCTTCGATTTTAGGCTCGGGTTGTCTGCCAAGTGCGACGCTAAACGAATGCGCTGCTCTTTGATGGAAAGGCGCCAAGAGTTGCCGCGCAGGGCTGGCTGAAACCGCCACTTCAACAGATGCAGGAGGAGAACGACCAGGCGATTCACGAGCTCTCGTCGTTCACTACGTCCCATGCTCTCAATCTCCTCAATGATGTTGGCAATGTCAGCCTCCCTGAGCTTCCCTGCGCGCAGAAGTGAAACCTGCTCGTTGCTCCAAGCGTAGAAATCCTGCTCATAAAGACTCGTCATCGCGCTCTCCAGTGTTCATTCGGTGTCGCCACTGCGCCCTAAGCATCGTTTGATCTCATTGTGACCGCCCCAGGCTGGCAGCGTTCACGTCCAGGTTTCGAGCCCGAGTCGCCGAAAACGCTGGCATCTCACGAAGCGAGCTCCGACATGAACGTACCAGCGATCAAGCGCCGTCTCGTTCCGCGCGCTTCACCGCCCGGCTCACCGTCATCCGCCCCATCCCGAAATAGTCCGCGATCGCTTGCATGCTGTAATCCCCTGTCCGATAGGCTGCCGCCATCGCCTGATCCCGATCGGCATGGCGCGCCGCGATGTCCGCCAGCGCGATCGGGATCGCCCGGTGCTGACGCCGCGGAACATCCTGTAGCGGCCGATCCGGATCGATCAGCGCCTGCATCTGCTCCACGAACGCCGCCGATCCAAGATACACCTGCTGCTTGAGCGCGTCCCAAGGACAACTCGCCACCGCGCCCTCAGCAACAAACGCGCGATAGCCATCAACAGCGCTGCGTCGTTCTTCGCCAAAGGCTCCCAGCAGCCAATCCGTGCAAAGAAACCGTGCCGCCGCCTCCAATCCCACCGTCGCGCGGTAGCTGCTCCAGTGCCAATCCTCGGGCCGTCTCACCATCCCCGCGCGCACCGGATTCAGCACCACATAGCGGGACAACTCCAGCAGGTACGCCTCTTTCTGCACCAGTATCCCCTTGAACCGCCCCTGAAACAGATGCCCCACGCGCCCCCGGCTGCGGTTCACGAGCTGCGTATAGCCCCCGTTCAACTGCCGCATGCCCTTGGAGAGATTCGCGTCCGGGGTTTCAATCACCAGATGATAGTGATTGGTCATCAGGCAATAGGCATGACAGATCCAGTTGAAGCGCTCCGCCGTCTCCCGGAGTATGCGGAGGAACGCTTGCCGATCGCCGTCCTGGTTATCGAAAAAAATTGCCCGCCGCTCGTTGCCGCGTGCGGTGACGTGATACAAGGCGCCGGCAAACTCAAGTCGGAGAGGGCGTGCCATCATGCAGGGTCCATGCGGGTCAACACCTCACAGAGCCTACACGGGATAACAAGGGTGTGCAATGGGAGACCTGACCCCAGCTGTCGCTCGGGACGACATACACGGATGATGCAGGGAGGCGGAGGCGGCATTTCAGGTCGTGCGAGTCGGCAACGCCGGCCGCTGACCCCGAGAGCCACACGCCCGCCTCGTCGATCAGGATACGGCCTCGACGGGGTGCTCCGCGACCTGCGAATTCGATGGTAGACCCCGATCCTCCTGACCCCGATCCTCCTGAACAGATTCGTCGTGCCCTGTTTATGCCGCGTGCTAAGCTTTGGCTAGCCATCTTGTGGAATATTCGAAGGGCGCCATGATGCTGCAGACGATTGAAGTTGAGATTGACCGTGATGGCCAAATCCATCCGGTCGAGCCAGTACCTTGCCTACCGGCCGGTCGGGCATTGTTGACGCTGTTGCAGCCATCGACGGATGAAACGGCTTTGCTCGCGGAGGCGGCCCTTGCGGAAGATTGGCTCAAACCCGAGGAAGACGAGGCGTGGGCCTATTTGCAGCCGGACAAGTAACGATACTCCGCTTTCCATTCTCTGATCTGAGCAGCAGCAAGTTTCGTCCTGCACTGATTCTGGCCGATGTGGGGCGGGGTGATTGGGTTGCCTGCCAGATCACGAGCAACCCCTATGCTGACCCAATGGCGGTAGAAATTGGCGCTGCGGATTTTGCTAGCGGTGGTCTACAGCGCACCAGTTATGTGCGGCCTGGCAAATTGTTTACGGTCAACGAGAGCTTGTTCGTGTCCACGGCGGCCACTGTGCGAATTGAGAAATTGTTAGAGGTGCGGGGCGCGGTCATTATGCTTCTACAAGGTGGAACGTGACGTGACGCTGGAGCGTTGCGACCTACTCCAAGCTGGAGCGTAATGGAGGCAGAGGATCTCCTGGTCGATTACCCGCGCGACGCAGCATGTTTTTTGCCCCGAGCGGAGGCCGGGCGTCAACGCGTGCAAACCGCCGATGCGAACACCCGGCTGCGCTGGTCCGAATAGGTTCTCACGGCCACCGGTTTGGAGGACGCTTTTGCGGAGGGCGCGCTGGAAGAGTTAAGCGATCAGTTGCTCATCCTCACCGAAGGA
>JBATTL010000298.1:0-6072 GCA_049670525.1 Thiohalocapsa sp.
GCGCAAAACCGACGACCGAAGGTACTGCGGCGAGGCTCGACGCGAGTGTCGTGGCGCTCTGCTTCTCCAACTCCGTCGCGTTGACGAGCGGCGTCGACGCCGGGGTTGCAGGGCTTGCGCGTTGATCAGGAATCAGCGCCAAACCGATTGCCGTCGCACCGCGGTCTCTGACCCGGTCGATCAGTTGGGCCAACCTGAAATCCGGCCAGGGCCAAGAACCGTGCCGAGCGAGACTGTCCTCATCGATGCCCACGCATGGTAATCGGCGCGGACGCCGCCGCGGGGCTGGCGACCATGTAGGCATCGAAACAAGCTGTCGCGCCGACGAAAAGACGGTCGGAAAGCGAATCTGCAAGAATACCAGCAGCGCCAGCACCGACAGCGCCGCAAGAGGAGGCAGATGCTTGAGACGCGGTCGAAGGGTCATGCGTATCCCCATCCCAGTCGTGGGACCTGTTGACGCGGGAACACTGGGCGTGGGTCACATCGGCCCTGGTTGGAAACAGGGCGCCAATGATGCAAGAATCGGCCAATCCATCACCGGGTCAGACGGCAAGATTTCCAAGGAGACGGCAATCAATCCGCAACATTTTCCCATGGTCGGTGTGCTCTTGCTGTCCGGTCTGGCCACCGTCACCCCCGAGTTGGGGACTACAGGGCCAGCCGCCGCCAATCGGGCCGATATCGGTCAGGTTGAACGCATCGAGAAGCGGGCAGAGGCGTCGTTCGCCGAGCAGGTGCGACGGCTGTGAGTCATCGGTCTACTTCCTCGACCTCTTGCGCACGGGGCAGGATGCGCGCCTCAGCGCTCGGCTCGCCGATGGATCGGTCGTGACGATGGGCGAAAATGCCGAGCTCGCGATCGACGAATTCGTCTACAGGCCGGGCGAGACCCGCGACATCATGCTTCGCGCGCTCAAGGGGGCCCTGCTGTTAAGGTCCGTCGCCATGCCTGTCCCATTCGCCCCATTACTCCTTGGATTCGGGCTTGCCATGTCCAATGCAGAATCTGCGTCGCCCGTGGCGGCGCCTTCGCCCCTGGTTCCGCCGACCACGGCGGACGAGCGACCGAGCTACCGGGTCGAGCCCATCGGCTGGGTCCGGAAAGGCGATGGCCGAACGACCATCGAACTCTACGAGGAATACCAACCGGCGCTGCTGGGCGTCGTCGCGTTGGATGCGATCTGGGTGCTCTACTGGTTCGATCGCAACGACACTCCGGCACAGCGCGCGATACTGCAGGTTCACCCGCGCGCAGATCCAAGCAACCCACTACGCGGCGTGTTCGCAACCCGCGCCCCGGTGCGACCGAATCTGATTGCGATGACCCGCTGCCGCGTGCTTTCGGTGCAAGGCAACATCATCGAGATCGACGGCATCGACGCCTTTGCAGACACGCCGGTGCTGGATATCAAGCCCTGACAGCCGGATGGGAAAGTAACCGCAGCGCTTCCGATGACCCTGAGGATAGGCATGATGCGCCCAGGATGGCGCGACCTGTTGCTCTGCGGATTTCAACGACGCGTCGCGTCTTACCATTGCGCCCTGTCCTGCGAGCGTTGTGCCGGCTCCGGCAGCCGCCGTGTCGGACGACGCGCAAGTAGTCGCCGACGGGGGCTCACCAACAAGCAGCCGTTGAGTGGCTGCAGGTGGGTCGGGGCGACGACGGTGCCCGGTCCCGTGGGCGGACCCAAACGCTTGATCCGGAATCAAGTAACCTTTCCTCGGAACTGGCTCGCCAACCGCATGTTCCAAGCCGTCCTGGACTCACAGGGGCGGTCGGATTTCCTATCCTTAAGGCGATTGCCGGAAAATCTCGTACCAGATGACGCAGGATTGGGGTCCGCCTTCAAGGAGCACCGGCAGGAGCATAGCCTGGCTATGCGACTGTCGGTGCAACAATGAAGGGAGGCGCCAAGACAAGTCAGCTGGTATGAGATTTGACAGAAATCGTCTTAGGCCAAGCTGCTGGCCAACCGCTTCGGTGAGTGCGCTCCCCGCCTGGGTCGATGAGCGCCTAAGAGGCGAGCGAAGCCGAGCTGGAATCCTGGGCGGATCACGTACTCGATGCGCAGGGTCTCGACGACCTACTCGGCGCTAGATCCTCGACGTCTTGATTGAACCTCATCAACCGGATCAGGCGATACCTCATGAACGACCCGACCTATCAGGCGAAGATCTACCCGCAAGGCGGAAACAACCCGACCATCACCCACGCCGATCCGCGGCGCGCCGACGTCGGGATCTGCTTCTCCGGTGGCGGGTCGCGCGCCTTGACCTGCGCCTGGGGGCAGATGATGGGCCTGCGCAGTCTGCGGTACGGCTCCGCGACGCTCTTGGACCAGGTCCGCTATATCTCGTCCGTATCGGGCGGCTCATGGGCGTCCGTGCTGTATACATTCCTGCCCGCGTCAATCCCGGATGACGCGTTTCTTGCCGAGGTGTTCGCGCCCCAAGACCTCTTCCTTCATTCCGCACCCGCGAGCGGTATGGACCTGTCGCACATGGGGCCTTGGGCCATGGGCCAGGTGCCGCAGAGGTTTGCCAATCTGCTCACGACTGATCCCGTCGACAACATCATCGCGGATTTCATCACCATAGTTTTGATCCGACGATTGGAGCTGGATGACTCGCTGAAGTGGTTGTGGATGTACATTGTCGGCAGCGACGTGCTGGCGCCGTTCGGACTCTATGACTATCGCTTCTCGCTGTTCGACGACCAGACCCCATGGCGCTTCGACCACGCCAAGTACTTCGGCCTCTCTAAGGCGACGAAACCCGCGGGACCGCCGGCCGGAGAATTTCATTTCGTCCGCGGCGACGGCCAGGATCAGCCCTGCCGACCGATGTTGGTGATCAACACCAACATCGTCGCCGCGGCCCCGTCGCTGCCCCAACCCATCCAGATCCCCATGCAGGTCACCCCCGTATCCGGCGGATCATTCGGGGCCAACCCAGTCGATCCCGACCAGATCGTCGGCGGTGGCAGCGTCGCCTCGTTCGCCTTCACCTCGGTGCTGCAGTCGGCACAGGGCAATGATGGGGTGAAGGCGCGATTCCCGCGCCGCTACGTTCTGGCCGATATCACCTCGGTTTCCAGCGCCTTCTACGCCGCGACCTTGGCCAAGCGCGTCCCCGAGGTACTTGCTTCGCTGCGGCAACTGGATGACAGCAGACTGTGTGAATTAGTCGGCAACAAGATCGGTGGCATCGTCGGCTATCTGGTGCGAAAACTGCACTGGCTGGTGGGCGGCTTCGTGCGCCGGCGGCTGCAATCCCTGCAACTGGACGCCACCGCCGTGCAGTTGTCCGATCTGGTGCCCGAGTACAACAATTGGCCGGTCGCGGGCGTCAGCGCAGGCGCAGCCGCCAATCGGCGGACGCAGTTCACCGACGGCGGCAATTTGGAGAACACCGGAGTGCTCGGCATGCTGGCCCAGACCGACGCTGCCAACATCATCGCCTTTGTCAATACGGACGTAGCACTGGAGCAGACTACCGAAGGCGTCATCGTGGCCGCCGCACAGGCCTCTCCGCTATTCGGGATCGCGTTCGACAGCGCCTCGCGGCGATTCAAAGCCTACCAGCCCGGTGGCGTGAATCCATTCACAGGCTCGGTCGATCCGACCGGCTTCTTGCAGGTGTTCGACAATGCCGAGGACGCCTTTGCCAAGCTCCGCGAGGGGCTTTACCGAGCCAACGGCTCCGGCGCCGCCAGCGGCCCCGCGTTCTTCCAACAGTCACTGAAGGTGATCGACAACCCGTTGGCGGGCGTGCGCGCGCGACCGCACCCCGTGACCCTGCTTTGGGTGCAAAACGCAAGGGTCAACGACTGGCAATCCAAGATCAAGGATCCGGCGTTGCGCGACGCGATCGCCACCGGCCAGCGTGAGGGCTGGTTGACGGAATTCGCCGACTTCCCCCTCTACAGCACCTTCGCCAAAGTCCATCAGACAGCGGCCGAGACCAACACCCTGGCGCAGATGTGGGCTTGGTGCGTCGCGGACGCCGACAGCCCGCTGTCCGCTCCGATTAAGCAGCTGTTCGAGCCCGGTTCCGGCGCCGCGGCTTGACCAACATGCGACCTAGGCGCGCTGCGGGGCGGTAAGGGTATTGATCTTGCCCAAAGCGCCCTTGGTTTCGCCGCAGGGCAGGATCTTTGTGATCGAAGATCGCTTGCGCCAGCGCCCTTTTCCCGTGGACTGAATAGATCATTAGGGATCGACTACAACGAAGAGGCGCGGGGAATGACCTGACTCCAGCGCTCGCTGTGAAGATAGGCATGATGCGCCGGGGATAGCGCGGCCTGATGCTGTGCGGATCTCAACGAGACGTCGCGTCTTCCCGTTGCGCGGTATCGTGCGACGGTTGTGCCGGCTCCGGCCGCCGCCCTGTCAGATGACGCGCAAATGGTCGCCGGCAGGTGCTCGCCATGGCGCAAAAATCAGGCGGCTGAAACATGTCTCAAGTGAGCTCGCGGGAGGCCCGATACCCCTTTTGGTTGATGCTCGACTAGCCTCGCAACAGAGCTTGGATTGCCTATCCGTTATCCGTCCCAACATCGAATCACCACCGTGGTGGTCGTGCGCCGAAGCCAGCAGCCGGTAACCCGCGATCCCGCGACCTAAAGGCTTCCTATCACCAACCTAACGCCAGCCAGCTCAAAGAGATCCTCATGCCCGATACTTTTCGTTCCCCGGCAGCGCGGCTCGCGCTCGCAGCCATCCTGTTCAGTTCCGCCGGCTTTGGGCCGGCCTTGGCCGGTTGGACACTGGACCCTGAACGCTCGCACCTGGCCTTCGTCTCCATCAAGGCCAAAGACGTGGGTGAAGTACACAGCTTCACCGAGATAACCGGTGCCATCGACGATGACGGTCAGGTTCAGGTGGCCATGTTGCTCGACAGCGTCGAGACGTTGATCCCAATCCGAAACGAGCGCATGCGCGAATTCCTCTTTGTGACGACCGACTACCAGGACGCGACTCTGACCGCAAAGATCGATCCGGCTGTCATCGCGGGCATGCAGCCCGGCGACATCAGCCGAGTCACCGCCGAGGGCAACCTCTCGCTGCATGGCCAAGCGCAACCGATGGTGCTGGAGATGCAGGCGGCCAAGATCGACGACGGCACCGTGATGGTGGCCAGTACAAAACCGCTGATCATCGACGCGGCCAAGTTCGGCATGAGCGACGGCGTCGAGAAACTACGTGAGATCGCCGGGCTCGACAGCATCAGCAACGCCGTGCCGGTCAACTTCGTGATGACGTTCGTCGCCAGTCCGGAATGAAGCCGTCAGCATATCAGCAGAAGGCGTACAAACGGGTCGCGTCCGCTATACCGAGTTCCCATGCTGCCCGCCCCGTCGATCCGCTGGCGGGTAGATCCATACAATGGGCCCGGCCTGATTGAGCGTCCTCCCCGGTTCGCCAAGCCGTTTGCCGCGGCGCGGCAACGCGATCAGCTCGGAGCCGAACCGGGGATTGGTCGTAAAACCAGGAATTGCCAAAGGTCTCGGTACGTTGCCCCTCGTAGACCATCAGATCAGTCCTACCCATACGCTTCAGCGATTCCTGGGCGGACAAGGCCACGTCGTCGGTGCGCGGGTTGCCTGTCCGTAACCCGTTTGTAACACGGCCCCGTTGATATTGAGTGGTTGAGACCGACTAAGCGATTGACTTGTATGTACGGGTCGGTCAACGAGCTGACCTGGGACGCCGAGCAACTGTGGCGGACCTAATCTGATGCTCACCGACCTCGAGGCGGTGTTCCGCTCCTTCAAAACGGAGCTGGGACGGCGTCCGGTCTTCCACCACAAGGCAGCACGCTCAGCGGGGCGCCTGTTCATCACCTTGCTCGCCTATCAGTTCGTGCAGCTGATCCACCGGCGCTTGCACGCGCAGGGCGTCAACGAAAGTTGGACCCTGCTGCTTGAGACCCTCACCGGCCAACTGCGCGTGACGGCCACCTGCCGCCGTCCCGACGGGCGTGCGCCGCATTCGCGCAAGTCCACCGAGGCGGAGACCCGAACGATGAAGCTCTACCAGGCGCTCGGCGTCGATCCCAGCCCAGGAG
>JBATTL010000299.1:0-1737 GCA_049670525.1 Thiohalocapsa sp.
CCGGCTCCCACAGAACGCAGCGTGCGGATTTCCCGCACTGCGCTCTTCGAAGCGTGAAGGATTCACAGCACAGCGATAGCTTTTAGCTTCGGAAAAGGAAGATAAAGCTTTGGTCGCTGCAACGGAAAGCGCGCCATGACCCGGTGGAGTACCTCCCACGGAACATAGCCCTGACGACTGCGGCTGCTCAGCATCTTGCGCCAGTCCTGCACCACGAACGCGTGCACTTTCTGCAGGGCTCGGATGTTCCCGGCAATGCCGTAGTAGGCATAGTGGCCACGCAACACGCGGTTGAGGTTGATGACCTGCTCCCGGAGCGGCAAGTGCCGCATTCGCCGCATCAGGTCGCGCAGATGGGACAGGCTGCGTTGAAGCCGAGATTTCTCGGTGCGCATCCCCACCTTGAAATTGTCCTTGCGGTTGCGCGTGCACTAGAGGGTAAAGCCCAGAAAGTCAATCGTCTCCGGGCGGTTTCGCCCCCGCTTGGGCGCGTGCCGCTGGGCAAAGCGACCGAACTCGACGAGCTTGGTCTTGCTCGGCTCCAAGGTCAGGCCGAACTTCCCCAACCGTTTGCGCAGGGCCTCTTGGACGCGCAGGGCATCTTCGCGGTATTGGAAGCACACAACAAAGTCATCGATATACCGCACCAGGTAAGCCTCGCCCCGTAGCCGGGACTTGACCACGCGCTCGAACCAGAGGTCGAGTACAGAGTGCAGGTACACATTGCTCAGCATCACGCTGATCGATCCGCCTTGCGGTGTCCCCTCCTCGTTCGGATGGATCTCCCCGTCTTCCAGTATGCCTGCTTTGAGCCAACGTCGGATCAGGCTGATCAGGCGCGGATCTCTGACTCGGTGTTCCACGAAGCGGAGCAGCCATCCATGATCAAGGCTCCCAAAGTAATCCGCGAAATCCGCATCCACGACTTCTCCATATCCACGCTGCAAGAGGCTTTCCACCTCCTTGACCGCATCCAGGGCACTGCGCCCCGCGCGGTAGAACTTGTCGTACAGGCCGTAGAAGCGGAAGCTGGGCTCTGCCTTCGCTTTCGCGTTTAACAGATTCTGTAATTTCTGACCACTCTGTGGAGTTGCTCGGTTTCCCAATCTCCGGTCCTGTCTTACGTCCAGCGTCTGTCTTCAACTGAGGCCCCTTCCCTCCGCCGGCATTACCCGGCCTCATCGGCACTATGGGCCTCTCCGTCACCCCAGGGCGCCCGGCCTGTTCCTCACGGACGTCCGGTTAGTGTTCCCCTCCACCACGCCAAGGGGCTTCCCGTGTTGCCAGCGCTTCCCTTGTGTACATGCCGCCGCCAATACCCCGGCGAAGCAGCTGGGTGCTCGCATCGCTCTCTTCCCCAGCCGTGCCAGCCTTCCCCGCATTAACGGACGGGTCGGCCTTCGCATTGCCCTTTTCGAGGATTGCTCAGCGTTCACTCAAGTTTCGGCCTGCACACTCGCCAAGTCACCCAAGGTGACCATCTACATCAGAGGCTTCAGCCACTTCGTTACCTCCATGACTGCTCCGATTGCTTCAGGCTGGAGCGACCGTTGCCGGGTGGGTCTCTCACCCACTGCGTAAGCACCGCCTTTCCACGGCGCACGTCAAACGACGGTATTTTTTGTAAATCTTAGTTGACATATAAAAGTGTCAGCCTATAATGACAACCACTGGATCAGAAGACGGGCAACGGAGCGCCTCCCGGATCAACCGGAAAATCGTAGCGTAGCGACGGCT
>JBATTL010000300.1:0-5193 GCA_049670525.1 Thiohalocapsa sp.
GACCGGCCTGGGTCGATTCCAGCGAACTGCGCGCCGACACGATCGCGGCCTGCCGCGCCTTGACGTCGCTGATACTCGACAGGATGCCGCGGAACGCATCCTTCACCTGATTGATGACGGCGCGGCGCTGCTGATCGAGCCGGTCCTGGGCGGCACGGAAATTGTGACCAGCCTGGCGCGTACGCGAGGCCACCGCGCCACCTTGGTAGATCGGTATGTTGACGTTCAACCCAACGAAAGCGGAGTTGGTATCGGTATTGAATTCAGCGCCTGAACGACTGATGTCGTAGCCCGCCTGCATGTCCAGCGACGGGTAATAGCCCGACCGCTCGATCTCGATGTCTTTTCGTGCGGCCTCGGCCGCCTGCTTGGCTGCGACGATGCCGTAATTGTTTGCCAAGGCGGTTTCCGCCCAGACATTAATGTCGTTGGGCTGAGGTGGTGCGAGGGGCAGCCGATCCCCGAGCCGCGCCAGCGGCACCGAAACCGGGCCGATGATTCGGCGCAGGGCTTCCCAAGAATTGTTGAGTTCGTTCTCTGCGGTGATCAAGTTGGCGCGTGACTGGTCGAAAGCAGCCTGGCTGTCGTTGACATCGGTGATGGCGACGAGACCGACCTCGAAGCGCTGCTTGGATTGCTCCAGCTGCCGCTCATCGGCCGCGACCAATGCCTCCTGGACACGAACCAGGTCGGCAGAACGCAGCACCTCGAAGTACGCGTCTGTCGTGCGCACCATCAGCTCGATCTCGGAGTCGCGATACTGCGCTTCGGCCTGGGCGATGACGTTGTCGGATTGGCTCAGCTGCACCCAATCAGCACGGTTGTAGACGGACTGAGAAACCACCGCGGCCGCCCCGGACGTCTGATAGGTGTCGTTGCGATTGAAACCGCCTAACACGCCATCGCCGTTGGACTGGACGTTTTGGTAGTCGACATCCCCGCTCACGCCAAAATTCGGCAACAACAGTGCTCGGGCCTGGGGCTTGACCTCGCGCGTCGCGTACAGCGTCTGCTCGGCTTCACGAAGACTTGGGTCGCTCTTTACCGCGAGATCGTAAATACCCAGCAGGTCTTCCGCCTGCAGCGAGACCGGAGTAGCGAGGCAGATCGCGATCAAGAGCGCCGGTAAGGGCTTGGTCATGTGCTTGCAAATCCTGCGTTACGACGGTGGCTGCGAAGACGGCTGCCCGAAAGCCCGGAAGTATAGGCGATGATGTACGATCGCCACAATCGCAGGTCATACCTGATCCGGGATTCCACGGGAGGTTGAGTTTGCGATACAGCGTCCTAGTTCAATCTGTTATGCACGCGGGCCCGATCGAGCGAATCCAATTTGTTGCATAAATGCGGCAACGTATCCCCGAGACGAAGCGAGTCCCGAACCCGATGAGTCAATGACCGCTTGCGCTATGACCACTGCCGCCGACACGGGTTACCGCTGGTCGGATCTGCTGGCGATGATCCGCAGTCATCGCCGCGAACTCATCATCGCCAATGTCGTTGCCGTGATCGGGACACTGGCAGCGGTGCCAGTCCCATTACTGATGCCGGTCCTGGTGGACGAGGTGCTGCTCGACCAACCGGGCGCCGCGGTCCACGTCATGGACCAGTTGTTCCCGGTTGCCTGGCACGGACCGGTGTTGTACATCGTCGCTGCGCTCGTGCTGACGGTGCTGTTACGCGTCACATCAGTCGCCCTGTCGGTCTGGCAGACACGCGAGTTCACGATCATATCCAAGCATGTGATCTATCGTATGCGACGCGATCTGCTGCAGCGCCTTCAGCGGGTTTCCATGGCCGAGTTCGAGACCCTTGGCAGCGGTACCGTGGCATCGCACCTGGTCACCGACCTGAACGCGATCGACAGCTTCGTCGGCAGCGCGGTATCGAAATTCATCGTCGCAATGCTCAGCATCATCGGTACGGCCGTGGTGTTGCTGTGGATGCACTGGCAGCTCGGCCTGTTCATCCTGCTGCTGAACCCGGCCGTGATCTATCTCACCACGATCTTCGGGCGTCGGGTCAAGGAAATGAAACGGCGTGAAAACAGCGCCTACCAGGCCTTCCAGGAGAGTCTGTCCGAGACTCTGGACGCGATTCAGCAGATCCGCGCGAGCAATCGCGAGGGCTTTTATATCGGTCGCGGCATCGAAAGCGCCGATGCCATCCGCCGGTTTTCCAGCGCCTTCACCTGGAAGAGCGATGCGGCAAATAAGCTCTCCTTCCTGGTGTTCGTGTTTGGCTTCGATCTGTTTCGGGCCGCCGGCATGCTGTTGGTGGTCTTCTCGGACCTCAGCATCGGTCAAATGCTTGCCGTATTCGCCTACCTCTGGTTCATGACTGGCCCGGTGCAGGATGTACTCAATGTGCAATACGCGTTTCACAGCGCCCAAGCCGCGCTGAAGCGCCTCAATACACTGACGGCCATGGAGCTGGAGCCGCAATTTCCGCATCAGCGGGATCCCTTCGCGGACCGGCGCACCGTCGGCATCGAACTGCGAGACGTCAGCTTCGCGTATGGCGACGGTCCGATGGTTCTGGACCGAGTGTCATTTCGCATCGCGCCGGGTGAAAAACTCGCCATCGTCGGCGCCAGCGGCGGCGGCAAGACAACCCTTGTCCAGGTGCTATTGGGACTTTATCCAGCACGCGCCGGATCGATTCGGTTTGACGGCATTCCACTGGAGCAAATCGGCATGGAAGTGGTGCGTGACCATGTTGCGACAGTGCTGCAACATCCGGCGCTCTTCAACGACAGCCTGCGCATGAACCTGACCCTGGGCCGAGACGTCCCCGACCCGAGTCTGTGGGACGCGCTGCAGGTGGCTCAACTCGATGACGTGGTCGCGAACCTCGACGACGGCCTCGACACGCTGGTCGGCCGTGGCGGCATTCGTCTTTCCGGCGGCCAACGGCAGCGCATCGCGGTGGCACGCATGGTGCTGGCCGATCCGAAGGTGGTGATCCTCGACGAAGCCACGTCGGCCCTGGACAGCGCGACCGAGGCAAGGCTGCACAGGGCGCTGGATCGATTCCTGACGGGCCGCACCACATTGATCATTGCGCACCGGCTCAGTGCCGTGCGCCGCGCCGACCGAGTCCTGGTCATCGAACAGGGCAGCGTCGTCGAGCAGGGACGCCACGAGGATCTGATCGACGGCGAAGGCCTTTACGCGGCGCTCTATGCGCGGCAGGCGGTCTGAGCCGATACCAATGGGCCAGATCGTCCCCAGCACATTCAGGCCCGCATGGTGGCTACCGGGCGCACACCTGCAGACCATCTGGCCCAGTCTGGCGCGCCCTCGCCCGCGACCGTCGCTTTCCAGACGCCGAATCGAGCTCGCGGACGGTGATTTCATCGACCTTGCGGTGTCCGACGGAGGCGGTCCAGGCGTGCTGATCCTACACGGCCTCGAAGGAGATCTGGACTCCCACTACGCCGGCTCCCTGGTGCGACGCCTGGCCGCCGAGGGCTTCCGTCCCATCTTCATGCACCTGCGCGGCTGCAGCGGCGAGCCCAACCGGCTCGATCGGTTCTATCACTCCGGCGCCACGGAAGATCTGGCGGAGGTGTTGGCGGCCCTGGCCGAGGACCCGGAGGGTCCGCCCCTGGCCGCGGTGGGCTTCTCCCTGGGAGCCAATCTGTTACTGAAATATCTCGGCGAGCGCGATGCGCCGCTGCTGGAGCATGCCGTCGCAATCTCGGCCCCGTTCATGCTGCGCGACGCCATGCTGAGGCTCAATACCGGCCTGTCGAGCATCTACCGCCGCTATCTGATCACAAGGCTAAAGACGGCTTATCGACGCAAGTTTGCTGAACGACCATCGCCCCTTGATCTGAACCTCGATACGATCCAGGACTTCAATGCCTTCGACGATCGGATCACGGCGCCGCTGGGCGGATTTGCCGGCGTTCACGACTATTACAACCGCGCCAGTTGCCGCCAGTTTCTGCCGCATGTCCGCACCCCGACGCTGATCATTCATGCGTTGGATGATCCGTTCGTGTTTCCGAGCACTGTGCCCTTCGACGACGAGTTGGGGCCCGGCATTCGGCTGGAGTTGGCGCGCCGCGGCGGTCACGTCGGATTCATTGCAGGCGCCCTGCCCTGGCGCCCGATTTATTGGTTGGAGGAACGAATCCTCAGGCATTTGCGCGAGACGCTGCGCCCGCAAGGGGCATGACGATCAGCCCCCGTCTAGAGCGCTTCGAGGAGCTCGGCCCACAGCTCCCGGTAGGCGCGTGAGGCCGTGTTGGAAGCTGCGTAGGCGACCAATGGCATCCGGTGAAGTCCCATGCGCTCGACTTCGGGCGCCTGTGGAACCGACGTGCGCATAATGGCTGGATTTTCCCGCGTCAGTCTGTCCATGGTGTCGGTGTGGAGCGGTCGGCTCTCATCCACCAGCGAGAAGAACGGTAGCAGGCGCAGCTTCCCATAGGCGTCCTGCTTGGCGAGAAACTCGGTGAGCTGTGTCAGCGTGCGCGCGGAGAGCGTGCTCGGAATCAGCGGAACAAGCAACGCATCCGCCGCGCGAAAGATGTTTTCCGACATCAACGAAATGCTCGGCGGGCAATCCAGGAATACCAGATCATACTCGCGCTTGATGGGTCTCATCAGGCGCTCGAGTTGACCCGTGGGCCGCTTCTTCGCGCCCTCCAGCAGGATATCCATGTTGCGGTAGGAAAAGTCCGCCGGCAACAGGTCGAGCCGATCGAAGTCGGTTCCCTTGATGACCTCGTCCAGTTCGCGTTTCCCTCGAAGCAGGGCGCTGCCGCCACCCTTAACCTTCGGCTTGACTCGAAAGTAGTAGGTGGCAGCCCCCTGGGGATCGAGATCCCAGACCAAGGTGCGATTCCCCGCGGCAGCGGCCAGAAAGGCTATATTGACCGCGGTGGACGTCTTCCCGACGCCGCCTTTGATACTGTAAACGCCGACGATCTTCACGTGGCGGTGCCAGCCTGAGCGTCTTCACCGGGGCCGACCATCTGCTTGAAGGAGGCACGGTTGAACGGGCTGTCGAACTGCGCAAAGGTCTGAGCGAACTCGCCCCGCGCCCGTTGCTGGCCGTCGAACAGGTCGCTGACCAAGGCACCGACGGACAGCAGCGTCGCGACGCTGCCGACATGCTCCGCGTGCATTCGGTTGGCCGTTTCCGCCAAATGCTCCGCCTGCACCTCCAGATCCTGGAATG
>JBATTL010000301.1:0-2835 GCA_049670525.1 Thiohalocapsa sp.
TCACGGTGCAACGGGGTGACGCGACGCTCATCGCCACGGGCGGCATGCTGCCTCGCGGCGCCGACGCCGTCGTGCTGGTGGAGGACACCGAACTAATGGACGTTGACCGGGCGGGCGACGGCGGGCAGTCGGTGGGCATTCGCCGTCCGCTCGCGTCGGGCGCCTACGTCACTTTTTCCGGGACCGATCTGGGCCGCGGCGAAACCGTGCTGCGTGCAGGACAGCGACTCAGCTCCCGCGAAATCGGCGTGCTGGCAGCACTGGGTCTGGCGAACGTGCCGGTCTACCGGCGCCCCCGCGTGGCAGTGATCTCCACCGGCGATGAGATCGTCGCGCCAGGGCAGCCGTTGGCGCCGGGCTGCGTCTACGACTCCAATGGCGCCATCGTCGCCGCGGCGGCCGAGGAACTCGGCTGCGAGGCCGTGCGGCTCGGTGTCGTGGCGGATGACCGTCCGGCACTGGCCGCCATACTGGACCGCGCCCTGGAATGCGACGCGGTCATCCTGTCGGGGGGCACATCCAAGGGCGCCGGAGATCTCTCCTTTGAGGTCGTCAGCGGACTGACCGACCCCGGAATCGTCGTACACGGCGTTGCCATCAAACCCGGCAAACCACTTTGCCTGGCCGCCACTAAGGGCAAACCGGTGGTGATCCTCCCGGGCTTTCCCACCTCAGCCATCTTTACCTTCCACCAGTTCGTCGCTCCGGTGCTGAGCCGGCTCGCGGGTCGGTCCGGCGTAGGCAGCCTCCGTGGTGTGGACGCCAGGCTCGCGCTGCGCGCCAATTCGGAGCGCGGTCGAACGGAGTTCCTCTTAGTCAGTCTGATGCCCACCAACGACGGTCTGGCGGCCTATCCGAGCAGTAAGGGCTCCGGCGCCGTGACTGCATTCAGCCACGCCGACGGCTTCGTCATGATCCCAGCGCAAACCGAGCGCCTGGCCGCCGGAAGCCGCGTCGCGGTGCACTTGATCGGCGAGCACCTGGAGCCCGCGGACCTGATCACCATCGGCAGCCACTGTGTCGGGCTCGACTACCTGCTCCAACGTCTTCAGAGCGAAGGCTACAGCACCAAGTCCTTGCATGTGGGCAGTCAGGGTGGACTCGCTGCCGCCCGCCGAGGCGAGTGCGACCTCGGCGGTCTCCACTTGATGCACCCCGACACCGGTCTGTACAACCGCGACTATCTGACCGACGACCTAGAACTGATCGAAGGCTATCGGCGTCTGCAGGGCGTCGTGTTCCGACGCGACGACAAGCGCTTCAGCCGCAGGATCGACCCGCTGGATGCCATCGAGGCGGCGCTGGCCGACCCCGACTGCATAATGATCAACCGCAATGCGGGCAGTGGCACCCGCATTCTGATCGACGGCCTGCTCGGCGAACATCGGCCCGCAGGCTATGCGATACAAACCAAGTCCCACAACGCGGTCGCGAGCGCGGTCGCCCAGGGACGGGCGGACTGGGGCCTGGCGATCGACACGGTCGCGCAACTCTACGGGCTGGGATTCTTGCCGTTGCAGGAAGAGCATTACGACTTCGTCGTACCGCGTTCGCGCCTGGGACGCCCAGCCTTGCATCGGCTGTTGGAATTGCTCGTGGAGCCAGAGACCCGCGCCAGTTTGGCCGAGATTGGATTTCGGATTGGCGGTGATTGACGGGCCACGGCAATGGATGGTCATCGCCTGGGAGCGTTCAGAACCCTTGTGGTTCAGGGTTCAAAGCCGGCAGATGGCCTCGGCGCACACGGTTGGCGATGACACTGCGCAGGGCGCCGATGCCAGGGCGCAGCGCGCGTCGGAAATCGCGCTTCCAGCGTGCGAAGTCGATGTCTTGACGATTGTAGAGCGCGGCGTCGAGTTCCTGCATGAGACGCAGCACCTGCTCTGAGTCGGCACCAGGACGCAGACTGACGATGCGGTCCGCCATACGTGGTAGTGGCTCTCGGGCGCCAGCCTGGAGGCCCCGACAGGCTTGTTGCTGAAATGCCAGGCACCAGGCCGTGGGGTCATCGGCGCCGTCGGCTTCCCGAGCGCATTGGTAGACGCGGGCGCTCTTGGGCGTGAGGCCAACCACGACCTGGTTGGCGCGGCGCAACAGCGGTGCCGGGTCGAGCAGACGTACCGATATGCTCAACGCTAGCGCCGCCTCGGCGGCGGCACGGGCGACAGAGAGGCGCAGCCGCGGAAGCATCGGTGCCGATACCTGTACGGATTCCGGCGTCGGTCGGCCGCGCCACCAGACTCCCCCCCAATAGCCGATCAGTAGCAAAAGCAGCCCGGCAAGCGGACGCCAGAAGACTCGCCAGTCGTCACCATCGTGCGAGGCGGAGCGGCTGAAGCCAAATGGACCGGACTCGCCGGCGACGGCGAACGTCCGGATCGGAACCGAAGAGGCCTCGCGTGTTGCGGTGGCAACGTTCCACCAGCCTAGACGCAATTCGGGCAGTTGCAGTCGGCCACCGGAATGTGGCACCAAGGTGTAGTACTCGACGCGTTTGCCAATCAGCGTCTGCCCATTGTTCGCTAGTCGCGTATCGGTGACGGTCTGCTCGCGGTAGACGCGGAAGTCATCCGAACGCAGCATCGATTCCAGAGACGGCAATTGATCTCCCGTGGCTCCCTGGGCCTCTTGCTCCAAGGTCAGTGTCACCGGCCGGCCGCGTTCCACTTCCCCGGCGTTGTCGAGTTGCGCCTTGATCTGCAGCGACTGCAACGGCAACCAGGGACGCACGGCCGCAATGGCCGGGCGGACCCGGAGCTGCAAGGGCTCGGGGGCGACCGCCTCAAAGGGCACGCCTTCGGCCATTGTGCCGGTCACCTTGAGCGGTCCCAACTC
>JBATTL010000302.1:0-4513 GCA_049670525.1 Thiohalocapsa sp.
CGCCATGTCCATGGCCCAGGCCGCGATCAACACGGCCGCCATAACCGTTAGAAAAAACGCCTCTCGGTTGTACTGGCGCGCCATTAGGTCGAGCACGAACGGGACCAGATAGCGTCCCCCAACCACAACCAGAGCCAGCATCAGTCCGACGATGCTCAACTGCTCCCAAAGCGGCAGATCCGATGGCAGTGGACCGGCGTCCGCGATGACCGGCATCAACGCGATCATCGGCACCACGGCCAAGTCCTGCATCAGCAGGATCGCGAATGCGGTCTGACCCTGGTGGGTTGCGATTTCGCTCTGGTCATAGAGCACTTGAAGCACCAGCGCCGTCGACGAGAGCGCGAGGCTGAGTCCGATCAGCAGCGCTACTGGCCAGGTATCGACGAACACCCGGAAATAGAGCGCCAGGGCCAGGCCCGAAAGCAGGATCTGCGCCGATCCGAGCCCAAACAGTGTCCTGCGCATCTCCCACAAGCGGCGCGGATGCATTTCCAATCCGATCACGAACAGCAGTAGGACGACACCGAGCTCGGTGAAATGGCGCAGATCCTCGACATGCCCGGTCACCGACGGCCCTGGCGTATGTGGGCCGATCAGAATTCCGGCGACCAGCAATCCCAGAATCGAACCCAGTCCGAAGTGTCGGAACAGGGCGACCGCCACCGCGGCGACGACGAGTAGCAGCACGGCGGAATAGACGAAGGATTTCGGATCCATAGGATGGAGAATCTGCTCCGCGGGACGCTGCATCGCGCTGAAGGGTGCTCCGGTCGACTGAGCATGGCGCGTTTAATTGCTTGGATCATACAGCCCAACTCCCGCCGAAAGGAACGGGGTCAGAGGAGATGCTGATCGATTGGCCATCCTGGCCAAGAATCAGACGGCAGCGGAAGGCGCGGGCTCCCGCTTACGCCCTGTTCAGTCGCTTAGGCGACTGAACAGGGCGGGGCATCTTGCCCGGCGCGGGAACCGCTGCATACTTCCGCGCTTCCCCAAGGCGCGGTCTGCAATTGTGCCGGGCCGCTGGATGACCGAGAATCGGATCCTGTTATTCCTTCATTGTGCCGCGGTCTCATGTGCGAGTTGTTTGCGATGTCAAGTCGTGTTCCGGCGACCTTGAGTTTTTCGTTGGAACGTCTTGCCCGACATGGCGGTGCGGACGGACCGCATCGGGACGGCTGGGGGGTGGCCTTTTACGAGGGGCCGGATTGCCTGCTGTTACGGGAGCCGCGACCAGCCAGCGAGAGCTCGCTGATGCACTTCACCGAGCGCCGGGGGTTGCGGACGCGCATGGCGCTTTCCCACATCCGCCTCGCGACTTTTGGCAGCCGTTCGCTTCGCAACACCCAGCCCTTCGCCCGGGAGCTCGGCGGACGCATGCACCTGTTCGCCCACAACGGCGATCTGCCGTCCCTACTCGATGTGCCGGCAGCGCCCGGCGCGGCGTTTCGGGCGATTGGCGATTCCGATTCGGAGCGCGCCTTTTGTGGCCTCCTGGAACAGGTTGCCCCGCTCTGGCGCGGGTTGTCGGCGGAAGCGGTGCCACCCTTGGCGGAACGCATGTCGGCGATTGCCGGCCATGCCAGGGAACTGCGTACAAAGGGTCCCGCCAACTTCATATATGCGGATTCCGACGCGTTGTTCGTGCACGCGGATCGACGTACGCAGCGTGATGGGCGCGTCCGTCCGCCGGGACTCTATTTGTTGCAGCGCTGTTGCTGGCGCTCCGCCGCTGAGTTGGAGGACGCTGGCGTGACCTTGTCCACCATGCGTCAGGATGTTGCGTTGGTCGCGAGCGTGCCATTAACCGACGAGCTGTGGGAGCCTTTGGCGGGAGGTGAGCTCATCGCGTTGTCCAACGGACTTTGCCATGGTCCGGACGGCGTGCCCGTTGCGTCGGGGCAGCTCGCCGGGGATCCCCGATCGGGGCGACGGGCGAGGTGATCAGGGTTTACAGGCTGCTGGAGGTCACTCGCTCCACTCCGGGCGGTGAGATCGTTGCAGCTGCTCCAGCCTGGCCATGATTCCGGAAAGGGCTTTTGCGGCGGCGCTGAACTCGAAGCCCTGAATGCGTTCGCTAAGCTCACGGACACGCTTGCCGAGCGCACTGTCGTCACTCACCAGCTCGGCCAGCGCGGTCATCGCCGGCAATGCGGCGGCATCACTGTCGGCCAGCAGTCGCTCCAACTCCCGGGCGATGACGAGGCACTGGTCGATTGCGGCCGGACCCAGCGGAGGCATGTAAGAATGCGTTTCGGCGCCCGATCCATCGATTTGCCGCGGAAAATCGATGCCGATCTCCGTTGCTGGTCGTCCCCGAGTCGAATTGGCGCGAGGGCTTTTCGCTTTCTCCCGGATGTCGCGTGAGCGAATCTCGGGTGATTCCGGCGGTTGGCAACCGACGGCCGTTCGCCTCCGCGGAGCTCCCAAGTCGCTGATACCACGCCAGAGGGCGAGCTTGATGAATAGTTCGCCGACATCGATGGGTTTTGCGATGTAGTCGTTCATACCAAACTCCGCTGCCCGTCCGCAGTCCGTGGATAAGACATTGGCGGTCATCGCGATGATTGGTACGTTGGAGCCGTTCGGCGTCGATCGAATGATGCGGGTGGCCTCGAAGCCATCGATCTCCGGCATTTGGATGTCCATCAACAGGACGTCGTAACGATTCTGAAGGACCCGCTGTATCGCCTCGCGGCCGCTGATGGCAAGGTCAACGACCATCCCGGCGGACGTCAGGATCTCGAGCGCAAGCTCCCGATTCGTCCCCTCGTCTTCGACAAGTAGCACACGGGCATCCCTGAGCTGGCTCATCTGATCGGCGTCAGGTTGCCAGTTCCGTCCGCGTCGCGGCACGATGAGTTCACGTCGAGCGTTGCCTGTCAATGCCTCGCGAAGGCTGGTGATACTGATTGGCTTGGTGAGATAGCCGGCGATGGTCAGGTCCGGCGCCGCCTCTGCGACTTCTTCTTGGCCGAAGGCAGTGACGATCATGATGCGCGGTGTAGGTCGCAGTTTCGGATGGGCGTTGATTAGGCGTGCGGCGCTCAGTCCGTCCATACTAGGCATGCGCCAGTCCATCAGCAACAGGTCGTACAAATTGCCGCTGCGCTGGGCGGCCAGCAGTGTATCGATCGCGTCCCGGCCGTCGGTGGCGGTACCGACGCTCGCGCCGAGGGACTCGACCATCACCGCCAGGAGGCCCCTTGCGGTGGGGTTGTCGTCCACGACCAGGACCCGTCGGAGCGGGGCGACCAATGCGTCGTCCGGAGTCGTCTCTGTCGACGCCGGCGGGAGCGGCAGCCGCGTCGTGAAATGGAACAGACAGCCGTTGCCCAGTTCGCTGTCGACCCAAATTCTTCCGCCCATCATCTCGACCAGATGCCTGCTAATGGCAAGCCCAAGACCGGTGCCCCCGAATCGGCGCGTCGTCGAGCTGTCCGCCTGAGCGAAGGATTGGAAGAGTTTGGCGCCGTGTTCCGGTGATAGACCGATGCCGGTGTCGCTGATGGAGAATTGCAGTATCACATGCTCAGCGCCGTGCTCGACGACGCGCACTTTGACCACGATCTCGCCTCGGTCGGTAAACTTGACCGCATTGTTGCCTAGGTTTATCAGTACCTGACCGAGTCTCAACGGATCGCCGATCAGTGTGGGGGCGATGGACGGGTCGACATCGAACAACAGCTCGAGTCCCTTGCTCTCTGCCTTCAGGCCGATGATATTGGCCAGATTATCGAGTACGTCCCAGAGCCGGAAGCCGGTGGCTTCCATGTTCATCTTGTCCGCTTCGATCTTGGAGAAATCGAGGATGTCGTTAATGATGACCAATAGTGAATTGGCAGACCGGTATGCCTTTTCGATATAGCTGCGCTGGCGGGGAGTCAGCTCCGTGCTTAGCGCGAGATGAGTCATACCGATGATTGCATTCATCGGTGTGCGAATCTCGTGGCTCATATTCGCCAAGAACGCGGACTTGGCCCGGATCGCCTCTTCGGCCGAGTCGCGCGCCTGGCGCAGTTGAACGCCGGTGTGCTTCAGCTCGGTGATGTCGTGGGAAATGCCACATAGCCCATAGGGCTTGCCGACCTCGTTGAGGAGCGGGAACTTGTAGGTGTCGAAGACAAGCTCATGCCCGTTGTGGTCTCGAGTCTCCTCGTAACGACGAGTTTCGCCATGCTGCAAGACGGGCTCATCATCGCGACAAAGCACATCGGTAATGGATGGCGGAAAGATCTCGGGGTCGGTGCGGCCGACCGCCTTATCCGCAGACATGCCTGCGAGTTCCGTCCAGCGGTGGTTCACGAGCGAGTAGTTGCCCTTGACCGTCTTGACGTGGATCAGGGCAGGGGAGTTGTCGACGATGGTTTGCAGTTCCTCGCGGCTCCGTCGCAGCGCCTCCGTGCGCTGCTGCACCTGTCTTTCCAGCCGTTGGTAGTAGAGGTCTTTCTCGGTCGCGGCCTGCGCCGCATCCTGGGCGAGGTCCGTGGCCGCGGCACGACCGACGCGC
>JBATTL010000303.1:0-8072 GCA_049670525.1 Thiohalocapsa sp.
GCTGGGCCGTTACGCGTTCCTGCTGGCCGAAGCCGTCGCCAACGGCGGCATGCGTCCTCTTCGCAACCCGGACGAGGACGACATTTGGGCTTAGCGCAAGTTTTCGTTCCGATGATTGTCAGACCCCATTTCCTGGATTCGCCGCGCATGGTCCAGGCCCTGGCGCGCTCGGATTTCGCTTGGGGGAATCTGAAGGCGGGTGTCGGGACGGTGTTCCTGGTGCTGCCGCCCGAGCGCCTGGCGACCTATGCCCGCTGGCTGCGCCTGATGGTCGCCCACAGCCTCCAGGAGCTGGCCCGGGCGCCCGCCAAGCCGGCCTCTCCGGTGCTCTATCTGCTCGATGAGTTCGCCGCCCTGGGCGCCCTGGCGCCCGTAGAGCGGGCCATGGGCCTGATGGCGGGCTACGGGGTGCAGATGTGGCCGATCCTGCAGGACGTGCACCAGCTACGCGCCACCTATGGGCCGCGCGCCGGGACCTTCCTCAGCAATGCCGCTGTGCTGCAGTTGTTCGGGACCAACGATCAGGAGTCGGCGCGCATGGTCTCGGAGCTGCTGGGGCAGACGACGGTGTCGTTTCAGACCATGGGCCGGGCGCTGGATGCGCAGGGCTCGGGGATTACCTTGAACCTGCAACAGACCGGGCGTCCCCTGCTCACGCCCGATGAGGTGCGCACCCTGCATGCGTCGCGCTCGCTGCTGTTCGTCCAGGGCAAGCGCCCGATCTTGGCCGGCAAGTTGCGCTATTTCGCCGATCCGGAATTCGCCGGGTTGTTCGAGGCGCTTTAGCGAGTGCATGGTTTCGGTGGTTTGGGCGCAGCCCGTGAAACACTACACAACATTCTGTTTCAGGCTACACTTTCATAAAGGGGTCACTCCCTAGAACGGAAAATATCGTACGTTAAACTTAGGCGTTGGCGATAAGTTGATTATAAGACGGGTTAAGTGACAGATTTGTCGCTCAATCCGCGCCATTTCCTGATGTTTCTCAAACGGTCGTTTGCGAAACAAAAGATAAGGTATCGCAAGCACTTATAGTGCTGTTGATCCCTTAGCGTACAATATTTTCCGTTCTATGGAAGCACCCCATAAAGGTCTTTCTGCTTCCCTTCTGAATGCGAGATTTTCATAAGATCAGCGAGAGCGTCAGCCGGAACGTTGCCCAGCTCCTTGGGCTCCATCTTGTGAAGACCGCCACCATAAACGCGCCCTTCATCAAGCATGGACTGCGCCGAAATCCCGTTCAACACCTTCCAAATATCATTTTTTAAAGAAGGAGTTTCGGACAGCGCTCGTTGCAAAAGAGCTTTCGGATACAGGACAAGATAAGAGTTCGCTACAGTCGCCTGAGAGTGGTTCAGGATGAAGCGGAATGGTCGCCGTCCTTTCTTGTCACTGCGACCGATATAAGTGCAGACAAAGGAAGAAGCCTCCCGGTTCTCCTGTGCGTACCAAGGCGAGCGGTGACGGCATAAATAACGATCAGTGACGCCCTTTTCCTTGCCCTCCCGCAAATAGGCTGAAAGGGCCGGGAAACGCTCTTTGATCTCGTCTTCCGGCAAGCGGCTATCGAGCAAGAAAAGGGGCCGCTCTATCAGCGGAACGCCGTTTTCGTCGGTGCAAACCTCTTCCGTTTTGAGAAACCGGGGGCTCGGAAGGATCGGGCGGAAACACTCTCGCGGCAATCCCCGTTCCCTGATCTGCTCTGCATCCAGAACAAAAAACTTGTTGTCGCCCGTCGCAAGCCCGCGCTTGATCGTAAAGAAGTCTTTGAGCGTTAATCCCGAGAAATTTTCGCGCGCCTCCAAACGGGGAAAGCGGGTCCATTTTGGCTCCCGGCGCAAAACCTCCAAGGAAACGCGGCGGGTAATGTGTGGATCGGAAAGAGAGCCTCCATAGGTGAACAAGACCTCGTGACCCGGGGCTGGCTTTGCTTTGCGGAACCACACAACAGCGGAAGAAACAAGTGAATCGTCAAACTGAACGTCGTTCGGGTCGAAGCGGTGAATTTGCTCTAGCGTGACCTTCTCAAGAAGGTAGCGCTTGACCGGAAGGCCGTAATTCACATCCATGAACTCGCTCGGGATTAGCCAACCGGCAAGACCCTTGTTTGTCATCCAGACGCGAGAGAGGCAAAGAAAATAACAATACAGGCCGGAAAGGCCCGACAACGCCGCGCCGCTTGCCTCTTTTGCAAGGCTATGCAATCGCGCCTTTTCTCCGTTGATGATGTGATGGTGCCGCACATAGGGCGGATTACAGATCACAAGGTTAAAGCGGTCCTTTTCCGCGCGTGGGGCCTGTGCTTTCGTGAAATCTTCTCCCACGAGTTCTAGTCCCTTCCCTTCCCAAAGCCCCCGCGCCGCATTGGCAAAGGCCGGGTCGATCTCAAACCCGGTAGCGGCTGCAATCTGGTCTTCAGGAAAGACATTCAGCAAGGCGGAAAAGAACGAGCCGGTTCCGATAGCTGGGTCCATGAAGCGCACCTTTGCGTGGCCTGGCATCAAATCCTTGGCGTGTTGCAGAATGTCCCTCGCAAAGGCCGTTGGCGTTGCAAACTGGCCGAGGCGGTTTCGCTCTTCCGGTGTCTTCAGGGCGTCAAGCGTATCCTGAATTTGAAGACGTTCTGCTTCGTAGTCTCGAACAACCAACATGTCTAAAACCCAAACCCGGAAAGGTCGTCGATGCGGTGTTCCCATACCCAATCAATGCCTTCTGCCGCTTCGTATCCGAGATAGCCGCTATCGAAATAGCCGCACAAGAACAGGTTGAAGGCGATCTTGTCGCCGTAGGTCTTGCGAAGCTGGCTCATCTTTACAGCCTCTTCCTTGCGCCGCTTGTTCACATTCGTAAAATCCCCGGCAGACTTCGCCTCCATAAGCACAGGAAAGGTTCCGGCGGCGGCAGTCTTGGGCATGATGACAGCGTCGACGGGGATATTGATCTTCTGGCCGCCGTCCAGATAGACGGGGACATTGAAACGGAAGCTGAACGTACCGGCGGGCATCTTTTCAAAGCTGGCGGCCTCGCTGGGACGTAGAAGCCTATAGCCTTTGTCCTCCAGCCACTTTTGAATAGCGGCAAGCTGGCGGCGCTCCTGCGCGTTGCGAATGATCGGATCGGCTTCCGCGCCGCAAAGACGGTCGGCAACGATGATCGCGGCCCGGTGTATCTCTTCGGGAGTGCCGTTGTCCTTACGCTTCAGCCAAACGAAGATATCCGGGTCCGCCATCTTTTCGATGGTGTCCCCGATCCGTTCAAGATCGCGCTTGAGATCGGCGGGCCGCATCCGGGGCGGCAACTGGTTTTCCTTCTCCATTTTGCCAACAAGGTTCTTGGAAATCCCGGCCAGTCCTATCAGCCGGTCTCTGGCAATCGGTGGGCATGTCGACATGCGTAGCATTGGCAACACGTCAGGATGCTGCTGTAAAAGTTCAGGGCGAATGTCGGTTAGATTCTTCGTCCACTGGAGAGCATCTTCAACGGTTTTTGTTGTTTTAATGCGCCTGTCCCGAAAGGCTTTTGGGGCAAAGCTCATGAACCAGTTGTTGTAGAAATCTACGGATTTGGCAATATCGTTTTTCCAAGCATCGGGCTTATCGCGGTTAACCCCCATTATTCTGTTTTCCTTTTCTGCTGTTCCTGTAAAGGGTCCACATCTCCTCGAAGAGCTTGTTTATGCGCATACCGCGCCGTGCGGCCTCCTCCTTCACGTCCCGCGCCAGTGAAAGAGAAAGCCGAAGACCGATAATCTGCGAGTCTTTCTGTATTCCGGGCATCGTAAATTCCTCTTTCCTGAAAGTCGACGAGTCGACCAAACCTAGCAGGCTTTGGAAAACCATCCAAGAAGAATAAAGGTTTTTAGGTGCCTGAAACAGAACTGGCAATTGTGTTTCAGATTCTGCACGCCACGGCGGACCGGGAAGACGGGCGGTAGGAAAAAGAAAGCAGGGCGAGCACGCCGGAAGGCTTGAGTTTACGGGCGTGGAGGGCCGTTGAAAGCCTCTTCTGAAAATCGTTGACCGCCCTGCCCTTTCCCGCTATTGAAACAGTAGTCTTAAACAAACTGTTTCAAGACGGGAGCCGCACCGATGGAGCTGCACGATACCCACGGAAAACGCCTGTATCTGACCGCTGACGAGCGCGCGGCCTTCCTCGCTGCGGCCAAGAACGCGGATCTTCCCGTGCGCACCTTCTGCCTGGTCCTGCATTACACCGGCTGCCGGATCTCCGAGGCGCTGGCGCTCACGCCCGCCGGCGTCGATCTGTCCGGCAAGACGATTGTGTTCGAAACCCTCAAGAAGCGCCGCAGAGGCGTCTACAGGGCGGTTCCGGTCCCCGAGGCGGTGCTCGATACCCTGAATATGGTCCACGGCCTCCAGGGGGCCGGAAAACGCCGCAGGAGGGCAACGGATCGAACCCCCTTGTGGAACTGGAGCCGCACCACGGCCTGGCGGCGGGTGAAAGCGGTCCTGGACGCCGCCAGCATCGCCGACGGCCCCCACAAGTCCCCCAAGGGCCTGCGCCACGGCTACGGGGTGCAGGCGGTCTCGACCGGGGTGCCGCCGAACATGCTCAAAAAATGGATGGGCCACGCCTCCCTGGCGGTGACGGCCATCTATTCCGACGCCCTCGGCGAGGAGCAGCACCGGATCGCGGCCCGGATGTGGGAGTGAACCGCGACGGCGAGGGAAAGGAGTCCCGTATTTCATTTCATAACGTATCGTAATTATGTAATTACACTACATTTGTTATGATTGACAGAGGAAAAGCGGCTCGGGTGCAGGGGGCGCGGCGATACGGGGGGAGGGGGTCGGCGCCTGTCTCCGATCCGGGCGGGGGTTTGGTCCGAAGCGTCGCCGCATTGCCGATCCGGTGAACGTCATGGCCCGCCGCGGTCAAGGCTCATGCTGCCTCCACGTGCACCCGCACATGCCGGCCGACTTCGGCGAGCATTTTCACCAGCCGATCAATCGAGCATTTTTCGATCCGCCCGTGTAACACGTCATTCAAGCGCGGCTGCGTGGTCTTCATCGCCGCGGCGGCCTGGCGCTGGGTCAAGCCCGATGCCTCGACGTAGCGCTTGATCTCCGCCATCAGTTGGGCGCGCAGCTGCAAGTTCGCGGCGTCCGCCAACCCAAGATCGGCAAACACGTTCGCACCTGCCGGGGTGGTGTGTGCAACCTTCATCGTTTCGTCCTCGCCTGCATGACCTCGCGGAACTTCACTTGGCGATTCCCACGAACACGGCCAAACAACGCTCAACCTCCACCATCGTATTCGCATCAATGCGCCCGAAGGATTGCCCTACCTTGTCGCGTTTCACGGTCATGGTCTTATCCACCATCACCTGCGAGGGCTTCTGTAGGCCGTTCTCGGCGCTGGGCCGCACAGTCACGCGAAACAGAGGCGTAGCAACAAGCGTGCTTGTCACCGGCAACACCGTAACGGTGGCGTGCTCGCCAAACTGGTCGGCTTGAATGACCAAGGCAGGTCTTGGCTTGCCAAAATCGCCTTGCATGGCGATGGTCACAAAGTCGCCGCGCATCATTCCATCCAACCGTCAACGTCTGCCAAGGCTTCATCCATAAAGTGCTGCATATCGGTGTCGGCCATGTCTGCTTCGGCGGCAAGGCGGCTCTGACGGCGACATTCCTCTGCGAAGTCTGGCCGTCGCGTATCCGGCACCCAAATTTGCACCGGGCGTAGTCCTGCCCTCCGCAGCGCGTCGCGGTGCTTTTGAACCCGTGCATTTACATGTGTAGTTGCCATGTGAAGCATCCTTTTTGCTTGTTACATGCAACACTATAGCCACGCTATCCGTTACATGCAACACGCCGTTAAACGTGGCAGCTAGTGAGATAACTATTGGGTCTCGGGGTTGGGGTCGGACCCCCCCTTATCGATCCGCGGGTCGAATCCGCACGCGATCTGCGGTCACCGTCAGGATGGCGCCACGGATCAGCTCGTCCTCGAAACGCTGCAGCACGGTTTGGCAGTACGCCCCTTGCTGACGCCCCGGGAGCCCGACCAGTCGGACGATTCCGCAATGGGGTTTGGCGTAGACGATGGCCAGCTCGCCGAAATCCTTGTCCAGCGTCACCAGTACGCGATCCTCCTCGTGGGCGATGCGCATGATCGCCTCGTCGCCCGGGTCCGCGGCCACATCGCCCATCCGGCGAACATCATGGCCCGCCGCAGTCAATGTATCGGCCGCACCACCCCAGACGCAGGTGCCCAGAAGAACCTTCACGCAGCGGCGCCGACGATCAGGGGCTCTACCCGCTCGTGCTCGACCAGGCGGTGGGCATAGGCCAGGCAGGCGAGGATATCGTCCCGCTCAAGCCAGGGGTAACCCTCCAGGAGGGTGTCCATAGCGTCGCCCGCGGCAAGCATCCCCAGGACATGCTCGACCGCCAACCGTCGGCCGCGGATGATCGGTTTGCCGCCAAAGATGTCGGGGTTCACCGTAATGCGTTGCAGCAATTGGTCTTCGTTCATCGTGTATCTCCAAGACGCAAGGCATTCGACTCGGTTGGACGAAGTCTCCATCGGCGGCAAAAAAACGAGCACGCCGCGCTCTGCGCATCCTACCGACCGACCGGAATCCAAGCGATTTCTTGCGGGCCGGGACCCCGGCGACCCAGCGTTTCTCGATCAGATAGCGGTCTTACAATCGCTCAGCTCGGCGTCCACGACGCACCACATAAACTGCGCTTATATTCTTTTTTCCTACTGCCCGAAAGAGCACGTCAACCACGGCGTGGACCGTGGGAAATAAAAGACCGTGTGAAATGGACTGTGGCCGACGCAGGAGGCCGTTGTAAGGGTTGTCCGTAGCCGAAGGCTAGGACTCCCTGTCAAGGGCGCAGGACGTGCCCTTCAGGCCGCCGAAGGCGGGGCGGAGCCAGGATGGCGGAGGGTAGGTGCGCGCGTTAGCGCGCTCGGCATGTGATCCACGAAAATAGAGGTTGTCCACAGATTGAGGTTACCAACTACAGGTCTTTAACTACAGGAATAACTACAGGAGGGCGGCGCTAGCCCTCACCGTTGCTGGGCTCGCGGGCAATGGGCGCGACCGTTAATGCGTAAATCAGGCTTCCAAGCGCGACCGTTAATGCGTGGATAACTGGCCCTGCCCACAGGGTTATCCACGTCCGGGAGGAAGCTTGGCTGGCACATGTGTCGGACTGGGCCGAAGCTCCAGCCCATCGGGCAGGGGGCTCACCTTAGCCTCGGGGTACATCAGGAGTACGGCACGCAGCTGCTTTTGGAACGCGGCCCGGAAATCCCTGGGGCGGGCATACTCGGCCCCGAACTGCATTTCCAGCGCCGGCCATGGAATCACCGTAGGCTTGCGTAGATAGCTCACGCGATAGGTCAGCCATGTATAGATATCCAGGGCCATCGGCGACTTCTTCAGTGCTCGCAGGGCGCGAAGGTCGATCGGCACGGGGTTGCTGATTACCTCATCGAAGAATCGCTCGCCCAGCTTCACGTAGCTGTCGAACAGGGTGAGTTGATCCGGCTGCTTGGGGTCCCACCACAGCTTGTAGGAGTCGGCAACGATGAGGTTCATGCCTGCCAAGCCATCCTGGCCTGCGGTGTAGGTGCATGCAATGCTTGACGAAAACAGGCGTGTGGTTTGGTCGCGAACGCGGGTGATGGAGCCCCACCGCCCCCCAGTCGGTACCTCCTTCAGGTGGGCCATGAACTGGCTCAACGATGTGCCGAGCGAAATCTCCCGGCTTTTTGTCCTAACTGCTTCAGTCGTCAGGAAAGCGACGAGTAGACGCGGGATTGATCCATAGGGCAAGCCGGTCTTGGGGTGGCCAAACAGTACCATCGCAAACGCGCCGTTCTCCCGCATGAACGTCGTCTCTTTCGGCTTGCTATGTGGCATGGTGGCCTGCACAAGCGCCCGAGCCATGTAGCCCAACGTACCCGCCTCGGCGGCGGCCTCTGCCTCGATGGCGAGGGAGTCTGCAATCAATTGCTCGATGTGCTTGTTCGGCATGTCGTGACCTTCACCTTGCTAACTGGTCGAGTAGCGCGGGGAAATCGCACCCCCGCGC
>JBATTL010000304.1:0-7829 GCA_049670525.1 Thiohalocapsa sp.
CAGCTAGCGCTCCGAACGGACTGATTTATCGATTACCCGAGCCGGCAAGCACCACAGAAAACGCGCGGCCCAAGTGATTTGGCGTTTCCCGCCTTCCTTCACTCTCAACCGCTAAGGCGCCTGAGAACGGCTGGGCGTCGTGCCCGCAGGGGAGGCGCTGCGTGCTTCAGCGCTTCCCTCTATGTCCCGGGCGCACTCAGTCATCGTTCCCGGACGCCCGAGTGGCAATCGATTTCTTGGCCGTCCGCTTCTTGCTCGACGTAGCCATGGCGGAGGTCTCCCCGACCGCGCTCGACGCTGTTGCCGACGGCGTGCCCTTCGCGGCGGTGCTCGAGGCTATCGGAACGTCCCCTCCTATCCCCGTCGTTTTCTTGGCGATCGTTTTCTTCGCGGTCGGATTTCGCGCGACGGTCTTTTTCGCCGCGACTTGTCTCGGGATTGACTTCTTGGCGACAGCCTTCTTGGCAACCGTTTTCTTGGCTGCCGCCGTCTTGACTGCTGCCTTCTTGGCCGCTGCTTTCTTGGCAACGGCTTTCTTGGCAACGGCTTTCTTCGTAGCCTCTTTCCGCGTCACGTATGTCCCGCTAACCGGGGCCTTGGCTGGAACCTTATTCGGTCCGGGCCGCGCACCCGCTCCGCTCTCGACTGATGCGCGCTTCGCCTCGATCGGTTGCTGCGGATCCGGCGACTGTTTGCCTTTCGACTTTTTCGTTTTCGCGATCTTCGCCTTCGGTGCCTTTGTCCCGCTCTTATCGTCCCTTTTCTTGCCTTTCTGTTCGCCGTCGCCAGACACCTGTTTGCGCAGCGCCTCGAAACCGTCGCCAATGATCTGCAGGGACGCGTCGCCGGCCTTTCTCACCTCCTCGATCAAACCACGAGTCAGGTCCACCGGCGCATTCTTGGAGACTCGATCCGCAACAGATACGCCCGCCTCTGCAGCAGAGATTGCAAGACGCGAGGCCATGTCCGTCAATCCATCGAACAGCACGCGCAGTTCGCCGCCAACCGATTCCGCGGTTTTCTCCAACTGTTCAAGGACGGCCGTCGCGGATGCCGTTGCCGTTGCTTGCTGTTCCTTCTTGCTCTTGCCGCCTTTCTTCGCGCCCTTGCGGCTTTTCTTATCATCGGAAGCCATACTCTCTCCCCCTCAAACACAGTGAAAACGTTGACTATGGCGATTTCTGCCAGTTGTCATACCAGCTTGCTTGTCTTTTCCCGCGTCTCGCTATCGCCAGGAATCGCAATGCGCCGAAACTACAACGGAAACCGGTAATCCAGTCAACTATTCCGTTTTGCTAGCAACCACGAAGGACTGGGTCGCATGCCCCTTGCAGTCAGATCAGATCATCTCAGGGAGAAATTGATCAAGGCAACGTTCATGCCAGTGCCACCTATCCGACCGTACCACGAGGCATCGAGACCATACTCACCGCGCTTTGCGCTCGGCCACGGAGCTTCAGCGGCCCGTTCCCCATCGATCACTGGACAGCGTGCAACGGCGTCGGTGTCGGTGTCGGTGTACACGACATCAAAGTTGTGTGAAGGTCCGACCTCTCCTGCTGCCATTGCTGGATAATCATCGTTGCTGCCCGTGGTAATCAAACGACCTGCACTCAATATCCGGCATGCACAGGATAGCTCCGCCATGACCGCCTGAAGCCGTGCTACGACCCCTAACAGCTCTGTTCGACTCGCTGCGTGGCCGACGCGCGGGCAGCGATGCGCCGGACCAGGACTTGGCCTCGGACGACGGCCGGCTGCGGCTGCGGCTGCGCGACTACTTCACGCTCCGCCCTTATGGCCGCAACCTGATCACGCCCGCCGTTTCCGTTTGGCTCGGATCCGCGTGGGTCCTGATCCTGCTGATGGCGAGCATCGAGGGCTTCGTCTGGGGTGCCGTGGGTGCATCGCTGGTTCCCTCCGCGAGCCGCTGGATGGCGATGCCGGTGGCCGGCTTCATGTTTCTGCTGCTGTTCGCGATCGTTTGGATTATCGACTCGTCGCTGATCATGTCCGAGCGCCCGTCGCTGCGGCTGCGCCAGCCTCATGCAGCAGACCAACAGGGAATCGGACCGACCGTGCGCTGGTTCCTGGGCCTGCTCGTGCGAGTCGCCATTGTCTCAATCTCGCTCTATGTCACCGCGCCCTTCATCGAGAAGCTGATCCGCGCGGACGACATCGCCGGCTGGCCCCAGGTGCGTGTCGAGCAGTACTTCAAGGACCGGGACGCGACGATCCAGAACCAGATCAGCGCCCGCGCGGAGCAGATGGATGCCGGCCTCTCCGCGCGCATCGCATCATTGGAACAGGAGATCGCGCGGCTGTCCGCTTCGCTGCAGGCGGAGCAGGAGCGACGCGCCGGTATCGAGGCCGTTTATGCACCGGAGATCGAGGTCCTGAGCCGCGATCTGGCAGACGCGCTCGCTCGCGTGGGCGATGAGGTACTTGGCCGCGATGGTCGAGCCGAGGGCTATGGACCCGAGGCGCGCAAATGGGATGCGCGTGCCAAGCTTGTCCAGGAGAAGATGGACGAGATCCAGACCGAGCGCGAGGCTCGCCTGTCAGGTATCGAGACCGCCATCGCCGCGCAGCAAGAACGTCTGCGCGAGCGTTCCGACGCGCTCGAGCAAGTACGCATCGCCCAGGCTCAGCTCATGACGGAGGTCAGCGACGCCGTGACCGCGGAGCAGCCGCCGCCCGCTCCGCCCCGCCTCACCTTCGCAGCCCGTTCCAAGGGACTGAGCGACCTGCGCAACAGCCCCGACGAGGCTGGTGTGCCTCACTTCGAGACCGTCGAGGGCTTCGCCCAGGCCGCGCTCGGGATCCTGTTCTTCGCACTGATCGCGCTGAAGCTGTTCGAGCCCGCCGCGGTGCACGCCTACTTCAGCGAAGTCACGCAGTTCCAGTATCGCAAGTATCTCGCCGGCGGTCTGGCGGACATCCCCGGCTTCGAGCTTCATGACGACCCTGTGCGGCGCCTGTCGCCGGTGGCTTTTTATCGGCTCTGGGAGCGATACGAACAGGACCCTGACGACTACTTCGAGCAGATTCAGGCAGTCGTCGGCGTTGAGGCAAGGGTGCGTCGACTGCTGGCCGACCAGGCCTACGAACTGGAACTACTGGAGCGCCAACGCGAGGATATCGACGACCGATTGAGGCTCGATCGCCGCCGCCGTGAAGTCGAACTCGCCGCCCGCGAACGCGAACTCAATCTGAGACTGGACGACGCTCGAAAACGCCTCTCGGCCGAGACCGATGCCGAGATCGAACGATTGGAGGCGCAACGCACCGAAGCCCGCCGTGCCCATGCGATAGAGATGGAGCAACTCGCGATCAACGCCGCCGCCGAACGCCAGCGGGTCGACGACGAACTGGCCGATCGGCGCCGGGAATGGGAGCAGCAGCACGCCGCTGAGGAAGAGGAACTGCGCCGGAAACGCCAGACCTTCGAAGACAGCCGCCAGAACGCCCAAGATGAAATGCGGTTGCGCCGGACTGCGATCGACGACCAGCGGAGGCTGCGCGAAATCGAGCTTCAACAGGCGGCTACGGACAGCGATCGTGCGCAACAGCGCGCCGCCCGCCAGTTGCGCATGGATGAGACACGGGCGCTGATCGCCAACGAGCGCGAGATCCAGAACCGTCGGCGCGCGGAGATTTCGGAGCTGCGCACAGGTCTATCACAGATGCTCGGCAGGATCGCCGAGCACGAGGGCGAGCAGGCGAGGTTGACGGACCGGCTCATGGAGCGTGAACAGCGCATGGAAACGCTGCGCCGGCGAATCGATGAAGCGTCGCGGGCGGCACCGGCGACAGGTTCGCGATGGCGCATCGCCGATCCTGTGCTCAAGACAAGACGCAACGCCGAACGTCGGCTCAAGGATTTGGAATCGGAGCGCTCTCGGATGCAGGATCGCAATGCAGCCCTGGGACGCCACCTCAGCCAGCTTCGCGCGGAGCGGGACGGAATGGCTCAGAGCCTGGCGGAGCTGGAGGCGGATGCTGTGGCAATCGACGCGCGCATCGAGCGTTACCGTCATGAGCTAGAGCGCGTTCTGCTGCTGCGAGGCTGAGGCTCAAGTCGACGTGCAAATGGGCCCTGCGCCTTCACCAGTCAGAGGGGCCCGCGGAGTCACATCAGCTTCCGAGGCTGCTCGTTCTGCAGACCCAGAACCTGACGCGCCAAATCCAGCGACATCTCGGTGAAGGTTTCGAGGTCACCCCAACGGTCGGCGGTGTCGACCACCTCGGACATGGACGCGTTGACGACGCGCAGGTCGTAGCGGCCATCGGCATTGCGTCCGGCAGGAGCCTGCTCACAACAGAGGTACAGACTGGGTTGATCATCGCCCGTCGGCACCAGTGCCAGGATCCACTGGTAAGGCCGTCCGTCCCCAGCGTCGATGTCGCCGAGTACGGTCGCAGCATAATCGGCGATCTGATAACGATGCTTGGGGATGGCGGTCTTGATCACCGGACGGTCCTGCATGCTGTCTACCTCCGCTGATGCTGTTGATGATCAATACGCGACCCTTAGGCCGTGGGCTGCAGCATGGAGGCAACCTCGGTGAATCCCTGCCGTGCGCCAACCCTGCTGGCGAGTGCTTGGGTCAACTCCGCACCCGTCGCGCACCTACTCAATCGCGTTCAATGGGACGCGTCCATAACCTGTTCGACCCATTGCTCTAGCTCATCGAGGAGATTGAGGCCTGCCTCGTCTTGCGCGCGCTCGGTGCGCAGTTCGGCGACCCGTTGCTCGAAGCGGTCGACCGTCAGGGAGCCGCCACCATCAGGATCAGTCAGGCGCTCGAAACGCCAGGCATCCCAATCCTCGCGCTCCGCATCGCTCAGGGTCTCCGGCCAGCTGCGGGCTCGCATGCGAAAAAGTAGTGTCGGCAGGCGCCGATCATCAAAGCGCGGTTGGTGCTCGGATAGCTCGTGCGGATCAAGTCGATGTAAATCTTCCATCCGGCGACGATCGGCGTCGGAGAAAAAACCGCCACTGTAGAGCATCAGGTCAGGATCGATGGGGTCTGGATGCCGCTGCCCCTCGTACACCTCAGCAAGCTTGTCGGCGATCCGGTCCCGATCCGCGGCGACGCGGGCGGCGTGGACCGCAACCCGTTCGCGATCGATACCCCACCGCTCCGCCGCGGCATCACCGAGCGTCGCCAAAGGGGCGAGCATGGGCGAGGCGTTGATCTTGATCCCCTTGACCGGGATACGCTCAACGCCTTCCGCCAGATCCGCCGAGGCTGTGAACAGCCGCTCCCGGATCTGCTCGACGCCAAGGTCAAGCAGCAACGCAGGATCCTGGCGCAGGTCGAAGCAGAACCGCTGTTTGGGATTGTCCGGGTGACTGCCGACGAGCGCCACGGCGGCGACACATCCCTGGGATGCCGGATAGCGCTGGGAGACGTGCAGCACCGGCTCGTCTTTATCCAACAAATTGAGCACATTGGCGGTATCCCGCAGGCTGAGTGCGTAGTCGAACAGCCGCGGTTGAGCCTGTTTCAGCAGCCTCGCCATGCCGATTGTCGCCCCCACATCGGCGAGGGCATCGTGTGCCCCGGCGTGGGCGACGCCGTTTGCGGCGGTCAAATGCTCCAGCTTGAAGGACGTGACGCCGGGCTCACGCTCCGGCCATTGGATGCCGTCCGGGCGCAGGGCGTGGGCAAGACGGAGCGTATCGATGAGATCCCAGCGGGAGTTGCCATTTCGAAAGGCGTGGGCATAGGGATCGAGCAGATTGCGATAGAACAGATTGCGCGTGACTTCGTCATCAAACCGCAAGCTGTTATACCCGGCCCCGCAGGTGCCAGATTCCGCCAACTGGCGTTGGATGGCCCTGGCGAACTCGGCCTCGGGCACACCCTCTCGAACGGCACGCTGGGGCGTAATTCCCGTAATCAGACAGGCATCGGGCTGCGGGAGCAGATCGTCGGCGGGTCGACTGAACAGCACCAGCGGCTCGCCGATGGGGTTCAGTTCGGTATCGGTCCGTTGGCCGGCGAATTGACAGGGGCGATCTCGCGCTGGCACCGCACCCCAGGTCTCATAGTCATGCCAAAAAAAACTCTGCGCCATGGTTGCCTCGACTAACAGGCAGCAAAACGCCGATTCCAGCGAAGATAGACTGCTGAGAGCAGACTGTCCCGCCGGAATCGGCGCCGATCGCTTGCCCGGGACGACCCGCCCAACTGCCTCGAAGGCGGGGCGGCGCGAAGCGTCAGATCTTTTCCCTGATGCGAGCGGCCTTGCCGGTGCGTCCGCGCAGGTAGTAAAGCTTGGCACGACGCACATCGCCGCGGCGCTTGACCTGAATATCCGCAATGGCCGGGCTGTAGGTCTGGAACACACGTTCGACGCCCTCACCGTGGGACATCTTGCGCACGGTGAACGCGGAGTTTAGACCACGGTTGCGCTTGGCGATGCAGACGCCTTCGAACGCCTGCAGACGCTCGCGGTCACCTTCCTTGACCTTCACCTGTACGACGATGGTGTCACCGGGTGAAAACACCGGCACTTCCTTGGTCATGTGCTCTTTGTCGAGTTCTTCGATGATGTTGCTCATGTCTCTATGGCTCCTGTTCTGATCTGGCCTGTCGTGCGGCGTCTCGATGCGCCCTGATGAACGCATCGAGCAAGGTCTGTTCTTCTGTGCTGAGCACCCTCTGTGCCAGCAGATCCGGGCGTCGCAGCCAGGTGCGGCCCAAGGACTGCTGCAAGCGCCATTTGCCAATGGCAGCATGGTCGCCACTCAGCAGCACGCTTGGTACCTGCTGCCCGTCGAGCTTCTCCGGGCGCGTAAAGTGCGGCCAATCCAGCAATCCGTTCACGTGCGAGTCGTTTTGCGCCGAATGGGCGTGCCCTAAGGCCCCGGGTAGCAGTCTGACGGCGGCGTCGATGACGACCATCGCCGCCAGCTCACCACCACTCAGGACGTAGTCGCCGATGGACCATTCCTCGTCCACAGAGCCGGCGAGAAGCCGCTCGTCGACGCCCTCGTAGCGGCCGGCGAGCAAGATGCACCCCGATTCAGTGGCGATTTGCGCGATACCCGCCTGATCCAACAGTCGTCCCTGCGGGGACAGGTACGCGACTCTGGCTCGAACCCCGACCGCTTCGGCTGCCGCTCGTGCCGCGTCAATCGCAGCGCGCAGGGGTTCAACCTTCATCACCATGCCCGGCCCACCGCCGTATGGCCGATCGTCGACCGTACGGTGGACGTCGGTCGTGAAATCCCGCGGATTCCACAACCGCAGGTCGGCGATACCAGCTTTCAGCGCCCGCGCGACGACCCCTTCTTCCGACAAGGCTCGAAACTGATCCGGGAACAGCGAGATGACGTCGAATCGCACTCTTTTCCGCTCAGGTTCGCGCCTGGGAGCAGGACGCGCGGGCTGCGAATTCCCGCGACGGATGTCGTTTCGGCATGATCTCCAGCCTCAAGCGCGGCGTCGACCAGGGTCAGAAATCAGGATCCCAGTCGACGCGAATCATGCCGCCACAAAAATCCACGTCCTTGACGACATCATCCCACAGGAACGGCAACAGTCTCTCTCGATCACCTTCGACCACCAACACGTCGTTTGCACCGGTGGCAAACAAATGGCTGACGCAGCCGAGCGTTTCACCCTCCAATGTCGTCACCGACAACCCTTCGAGATCCGCCCAGTAGAATTCGTCGGGCCGCGGCGGCGGAAGCTGACCACGGTAAACGGCTATCGTCTGTCCCGTCAGGACGGCAGCTTGGTCGCGATCTTCACAGCCTTCGAGTCGCACCACCAATCCCTTGCCGTGCGTCCTCCCCTCCAACAGGGTATGGG
>JBATTL010000305.1:0-2448 GCA_049670525.1 Thiohalocapsa sp.
CCGAAGGTCCTTCGAGAAACAAGCGCCTCGATGCGATCCGGCTCCATGAGGACCGCAACCAGGTCCGTGTTGTCCTGCATCAGCCGGGTCTGGCGGCTCTCTCCGGCACACTCTCCGCCCGCCTTGAGGGCGAGCTTCGCGGCGGCCAAGTAGCGGCCCTGACTGAGGCACGCCGTGAGCGCGAACCGGAGTCGCTGAATCTCCACGTCCCGTCGCTCGACCGGATTCTCGGCAGGCAGTCCCTCACCGGAAAGCGCGAGCTGAACAAGCTCATCCAACTGACCCGCGCGCAGCAGGAGCGCTGGAAGCACCGCTGCCACGTAGGCGCTCTGCGCCGCCAGTGGTCGCAGACGCTCGATGAAATCGGCGAGGCCGGCGGCATCGGGCTGGAACCGCTCGCGAAACCAGGTCTCCGCGGGCTCATCAATGAAATGCAGGCTGTCGCCCTTCAGCAACAGCGGACGACGCAAGTCGAGCGCGAAGCTTCGCACCGCGCCTTCCGAGGTATCCGACAGTTTAGCGAGCACGGCGATCGGCACCAACGGGCGCAGGACCGCGATGCCTTGGCAGATGGCGTCGATTTGGGAGGCATCGACGGGGCCTGCCTCATCGCGAATCTTCGCGACGGCGGCATCAAGGAGCTGACCGATCGCACCGTCCATTGTCGTAGGTGTTGGACCTAGCTGCCTCAGCATGTCGTGGAGCGGGAGCCCTTGCGAGAGCGCCAACGCCTGAACACGCGGATTCGAGCTGCTCAGAAAGGCGAATTCCGCAACCTCCGCGTCACTTGCTGTGGGATAAACGCCCCGGAGATGAAGGGCGGTCTCGCGCTCGCTGAACGGACGAAGCTGGATCTCTTGTACTTGCGGAGGCGCCTTGAGCCGCCAGCGGCGATGGGTCCGACAGGTGAGCACCAGGCGGACACCTCTTGGCAACGTGCCGCGGATCAGGTCCTGAACGAAGCTGGCGGGCTGTTTGAACTCTTCGGCCGCCATCTCGGCGTTGTCGGCGGCGTCGATGATCAGGCAGAGGCTTGCCCCAGGGTCCTTGGCCTGCAACAACGACACCGCCTGCCTGAGCCGACCGGCAAACGCAAGCATGTACCGCTTCGTGTCCGCATGGTCGCTTGGGATCAGCGGATGACAAAGGCCCCGGGCGGCGAGCTCATTGGCCATTTGCACGAAAGCGTCCCGGTGCTGATGCCGATAGTGCAGCGCGGTCCGGTAGAGGCCGTTGCCGAAGCAATCATAGAGCACGGCCTCTGAGCCTTGGGGCATCGACGCCGCCAGCCGAGCGGCAAGCACCGATTTTCCTACGCCTCCGTCGGCATGGATGATGACGGGATGTTCGGCGTTGAGGATCGTCAGGATGACTTCAGGCTCCTGTTCCCGCGGCAGCTTGTCGGAGGCATCCGGGATCAGGCACTCCGCCGGCTGCAGTCGTTCCTTGCTGACGTTGAGGGCGTGCAACACATCGTGGCGGCGGATGGCGGGGTCGGCTGCAGATTCCGTCGTTGCCCTTCGCGTGACGAGTTCTGTCAACTGGACCGGTGCGTCGTAATCCGCATCCGGCAAGTAGGCGTTCAAGTCTTGCCTCAGCAGGTTCCGCTGTTCCCAGAGGTCACCTTCTCCGCTCGCGGTGGAGAACAAGCGAAAGAACTGGGTCGCCAGCGCCATGTCGAGGCCAGTGAACCCAATTAGCGTCTGCTGAAGGCGCGGATTCTGAACATCGTTCCCCGAAACGAGGTCCGTCAATGCCTCCTGTACCTTTGTCTCGATCGGCCGGTTGGTGGTGAACTCGAACTGGAATCGCTGTGCTATCTGGTCGGCGGGGTAGCGCTCAATCAGTTGCGCGTAACGCTCTGCGAAACCTTTGATGGTCTTCTTTAGATCACTGGCCGTTGAGGGTTTGCTGGAGCGGTGCGTTGAATGTTTGAGCTGGATGTAGCGCACAAGCCGCGCTGCATCGGGAGTCTCAGCGCCGTAATAGAGGCCTACGTCAATCAGCTGTTGGCCAGCTTCTATCGCTTCGCCTGCGGACTCCTGCGCGGACGGGCCTTCAATGGTGACCGCCACCAGATCACCACCGCCAGGAAGGAGCCCTAGGCACTTCCGAGCGGCCCATTGATAGTGGAACTGATCGCCGTCGCGGGTCCAACGTACCGAGTCTTGTGCGGACATGCTCCTTCTCGTGTTTTCTCTGAGGCCAGCCGAAAATGGGGCAAATACGCGAGGTATCCCGGTCGATTGTGCCGCATCCAGGTTGTGCCTGGGCTTTCCCCGCTAAGGGGTAGACGGTTGCCCATTCTGGTCAAGCATATCCCGCTCTCAGTTTCGTAAATTGATCGGGTCGATCGGCTCTCGTTACTGATGCCTCGCCTGACCGCCGCAGTGCGCCCTCTGAACCCGTCCAGAGTGCGGTTCTTGACCGATAACCTCTCGCGGCCGC
>JBATTL010000306.1:0-35451 GCA_049670525.1 Thiohalocapsa sp.
CGGCAAGATCGCGAAACAGGTGTTTGACGCCATGTGGGCGGGTCACGGTGATGCCGACGCGGTGATCAAGGCGAGAGGTCTCAAGCAAATAACCGATACAGGCGCGATCGAGCAGATGATCGACGCAATCATGACCTCCAACCCCGGCCAGGTTGAGCAGTACCGTGCCGGCAAGGAGAAGCTGTTCGGGTTCTTCGTCGGTCAGGTCATGAAACAGAGCCAGGGTAAAGCCAACCCGCAGCAGGTCAACGCGATACTCACAGAGAAGTTGACGGGCTGACGAGGGTTGCCTGTAGCCCCCAAGGGTCTCGATGCCGATTCCATCAGCGCTACCAGGTGGCCGACAAATCTGACCCCTAAACAATCCAAGTGGCCGCCGGGCAAGAGCCGATCATCGACCCTCCTCGCGCACAACGAGAGCGGGATCACTTGGACGGGGTCCGTCGCAAACGGCACAGGCAATTTTTACGGCTATTGCGGCCTCAGTGCGGGGGCGGGATTCTCGAACCTGTTCAGTGGATGGCCCAGGCCACCGAAACCGTGCCCCTGCGCGACGGCTTCTAGCCATGCCAGGCGGGTCGTGTTCCGAACGTCTGCGACGCTTTACAAGCGAACATCGCGGTCGTTCATGCAGTTGTCGCGGTCCGTCGAACGCATGCGCTCCTCGGAGTTACCCGCGTCGGTGCTGCTGTTGGCGATGAATTGCCAACGTTTTGCGCCTCCCGAGGACTGAGCCAGCGGCGAGCCGTCCCTTTCCGTTTTGCCAGTGACTCCTGATCGACGCCGTGTCGACCGACGTATGCGCCGCTCGCCTCAAGCGCATCCTGGGCCTCGTACCTCAACATAGCCTGTATCGGCGAGTAGCACGGCACAGTTGCTTCAGGCCGTGATCGTGCGCGGGCCTTGCGCCGAGCCCAGGATCAGCACATCCGCCGGTCGCAGTGCGAAGATGCCCGCGGTGACAACACCCGCCAGGTTGTTGATTTGCTGCTCCAACTTCATCGGCTCCATGATCTGGAGACCCTGCACATCCAGGATCAGGTTGCCATTGTCGGTAACAAAACCCTCGCGCCAAACCGGGGTGCCGCCCAGCTTGACCAGTTCGCGGGCGACGTAGCTGCGCGCCATCGGAATGACTTCGACAGGCAACGGAAACGCACCGAGCACGTCCACCAGTTTGCTCTCATCCGCGATACAGACAAATTGCTTGCTGGCCGCAGCGATGATCTTTTCGCGCGTCAACGCGCCTCCACCGCCCTTGATCAATTGAAGATGTGTGTTTGACTCGTCGGCGCCGTCGACGTAGACGGCCAATTCGCCGACGGCGTTGAGGTCCATGACCGGAATGCCATGCCCGCGCATCCGCTCAGTAGATACCTCTGAGCTGGACACGGCCCCTTCGATGCGCCCTTTAATGGCTGCGAGATAATCGATGAAATGATTGACGGTGGAGCCGGTACCGACACCGACGATACCGCCGTCGACAAACCCGAGTGCGGCCTCAGCGGCCTGTTTCTTCAAAGCGTCCTGATCCATCATCGTCCCTCTGCGCGATTGCCTAAAGTTCCGCCAATCATAGCAAAGGCCCGTTGTGCCGATCTGGCGTATGCTCTCGGATTTCTCCGTAGTCGAACGCCCTGTCATGCCGCAGTCCTACATCGAGCGCATCCTCCGTGCCCGAGTCTACGATGTCGCATCGGAGTCGCCACTAACGCCGGCCAAAGGCCTGTCCCGCCGTCTCGGTAACCGGGTCTTTCTAAAACGTGAGGATCTGCAGCCGGTTTTTTCGTTCAAGCTGCGCGGGGCCTACAACAAGCTGCAGCATTTGCGACAACAGGGTCTGGTCAGTGGGGTCATTGCCGCTTCCGCCGGTAACCACGCACAGGGCGTGTCCATGGGGGCGTCCAGACTCGGCATCGATGCGCTGATCGTAATGCCCCGAACCACACCGGGCATCAAGGTCGACGCAGTACGCGGCTGGGGCGCCAAGATCCTGTTGCACGGCGACTCCTTCGACGAGGCCTATTCCCAGGCCTTGGAGTTATCGCAACAGCGCTCGCTGACCTTCATCCATCCTTTCGACGATCCAGACGTAATCGCGGGCCAGGGCACGATCGGTCTGGAAATCCTGCGCCAGCATCCCGAACCGCCCGATGCCATCTTCGTACCCGTCGGCGGCGGCGGGCTCATCGCCGGGGTGGCGGCCTATGTGAAGTATCTACGCCCTGAGGTCAGGATCATCGGCGTCGAGCCGGAGGAGGCACCGACGCTGCACGCCGCCATGGCGGCCGGCAGGCGCGTCACCCTAAAAGAAGTTGGGCTGTTTGCGGACGGCGTGGCGGTGAAACAGATCGGCAAGGAGACCTTCCGCATCGCCCGCGACACCGTGGACGAGGTGATCCTTGTCAGTACCGATGAGATCTGCGCTGCGATCAAGGATATCTACGACGACACGCGCGGCATCGCCGAACCGGCGGGCGCGCTGGCGGTGGCCGGCCTCAAGCGTTGGGTGGAGCGCGAGGGCGTTGAGGACCGAGCCTTGATCGCAATCGAGAGCGGCGCGAACATTAACTTCGACCGGTTGCGCCATGTCGCCGAACGCGCCGAGCTCGGCGAGCGTCGCGAGGCGCTCTTCGCGGTGGGCATACCGGAGCGGCCGGGGAGTTTCCTCGCGTTCTGCCGGGCGCTGGGCAAGCGCCAGATCACCGAGTTCAACTACCGTTATGCCGACAACGAAGACGCGCAGGTCTTCGTCGGCGTTCAGACCGGAGGGGGTTCGGCGGAGCGCGAAGAGCTGACGGAGCGGCTGCGCGCCAACGGATTCTCGGTCCTCGACATGAGCGAGAACGAGACAGCGAAGCTTCATATCCGCTTCATGGTCGGAGGGCGTGCCCTCGGCGTCGAGGACGAGCGTCTTGTCCGGTTCGAGTTTCCAGAGCGCCCAGGCGCGCTGCTGACATTCCTTTCCGGCCTCGGCCGCCGCTGGAATATCAGCCTGTTCCACTATCGCAACCACGGCGCCGCTTACGGCCGCGTCTTGATGGGCATTCAGGTCCCGGCCGGCGAATGCACGGAGCTCAAGGACATGCTCACCGGACTTGGGTACCGGTTTTGGGACGAGACGGACAATCCTGCCTATCTGTTATTCGCCAATGGCAAAGCCACGCCGAGTGATGCGTGAACGGATGGCGTTTCCGCCTCACTGGCCTCTATGCCGCATCGCCCAACGTTCCAAGAGATCCTTTTCGCCAGTAGATCCGATGCTCGGTCACCACCGCATCCAGAGGTACATCCCAGGGACGGCACTCAATTCGATCCAGCCGCTGGCATTCATGAGCCAGCCCGATCAAGCGTGGTCGCCGCCAGAAGCGTCGCCGGCACAAAAACCCGAGAGTCCGGTCGTAGAACCCACCGCCCATACCGACGCGGTTGCAGTCGCCATCGAAGCCGACCAGCGGCAGCAGAACCAAGTCTAACCCCCGCGCAGGGCGGAGATGACGCCCGCGACGCAGCGGCTCAGGAATACCGAATCGGTTCGGCCGCATCGGTTCCATCGACCGATGACGCGCGAACCAAAGACGCCCCCCAAGATAGGGGTGTAACACGGGAAAGTACCAGCACCGCCCGTCGACGGGTAGTAACCGCGCGAGTTCGCAGGGGTCAAGCTCGCCGTCAGCGGCATGATAGATCGCGATCCGGCGGGCGCTGCGGAGCAAGGGTTCGCGGGCTAAGCGCCGCGCGGCGGCCTTTCCATGCGCCAGCTGAAGCTCGGTACCCAAAGCGCGCCTGTTCGCCCGAAGCAGACGTCGAAGGGATGCGAGTGTAGGTCCCGAACTCCGGCCCCCGGCCGTGCTTGTCACCGGTATCGACAAGTCCGATTGCAATCCGGCAGGAGACTCTATGGAGCCGCTCCCGGTGGGTTCGAGCATGCTTGTCTGGGAAGTCGCATCCGCCACGGAGGTGCGCATTCCAATCCATGGGACGCTATCGATAACGCGATTCTGTTGAGCCCGCGGCATCGTGTGATCAGAGACTGGAAGCCGGAGGCGCGGAAAGGAAGGGACATCCCCCGCCTGCGCCGATGTGGACCTTTGTTCTTGAACCAAGCGGTTCAAGTGGGAACACTTGGTCAGGCTTCAGGCTTCCCGCTCGAGGCGGACATGCACAACAGCCCGATGTGGGCGTCCCCGGGGTATGCATTAGGCTCAAGAAAATACCCGGGCCACTGCCGAACACCGCAGGGGATGTCTTGTGATCGAGACTATACCGATTCGTCGGGGGCGTCCACCCCAGTCGTCGGCGCGACCGTCTTGTCGGCGCCGGCGCCGCTTGACACCGCGGCCGATACACGTTCTTGCAGGATCTTTAGGCGGTTCAAATCAACGTTGCCCTGGTCGCGCTGCTGCATCGTTTCGTAGAGCAGATTCAGCGCGGCCATCACCGCGATCCGGTCAGCGCCAATGACACGTCCGTTTTGACGCACCTCACGCATGCGTTGGTCGAGCATGCGTGCGCAATCCATCAGACCGTGGTGCTCGCCGGGCGCACAAACGATTCGGTAATCCTTGTCCAGGATCTGGACCGTGACGGGCATGTGTTCCGGGGGCTGGGTCATAGCTGTTCCTCCAGCGACTTGAGGCGGACTACCATGGCCTCGACTTTGCTGCGGGCCAGCTCGGTTTTCTCGATCAGATCGGCGCGTTCGTTCACAAGATGCTCCTGGCTGGCGCGCAAGGACGCGTTTTCTTCGCGCAGACGGTCGTAAACACGGATCAGTTCGTCGATCTTGCGCTCTAACACTTCCAGATGATTATCGGCCATATAAAAGACCCCACCCTCAATATTGACGCCGCACTATAGAATCGCGCCCTTTTCCGGTCAATCGCGGCGCCATCGACACCGCGCCGTCGATGTCCGCGCCCTCGGCAAGTCGCGGACATCGGCATGCTATGATCGGGCGCCTTTGCAGGAGCCGACCTTCATGCCACTCGCCGCACCTGATTACGACGAGCTCGATCGAGCGCTCGCGGTCAGCGAGCTCTCACCAAGCGCGTCCGAGGCCCATGGCATCTACTGCGGTCTTGTTGCCGCGGACGTACCAGATCCCAGACAGCAATGGCTCTCGGAGCTGCTGTCCGCCGCCGAAGCCGAGACCAGTCAGTGCCGGTCGATGCTCGACGCCCTTGCCGCCTGCACGCAGGAACAGCTCCAAGGCCCGGCCTTGGGCTTCGACCTGCTGCTTCCGGTTGACGAACGCGGTCTGCGTGAGCGAGCCGTGGCTGTGCACGAATGGGCGCGCGGTTTCCTCTACGGTCTGGCGCTAGCCGGACTCGATACCGAGTCACTGTCGCCGCAGAGCCGCGAGGCCTTCGATGATCTGATCGAGGTCACACGCATGGATCTCGACGACCTCGAAGACGAAGAGGCCAACGAACAGGCCCTCAGCGAAGTGGCCGAATTCATCCGCGTCGTGGCCATGCTGCTGCATGAGGACGCGACGGCCAAGGCGTCTGACGCCAAGGTGGACCATTGAGCATGGGAGCATCCCGGAAAGAACTCAGGCGCCGCCGCTATGCGGCCGCTAAGGCTGTCGGCGCCGATGGAGTGCTAATCGTGCCGGCAGCAGCGGAAGTCACTCGAAACCGTGACGTGCATTATCCATTTCGCCAAGACAGCGATTTCCACTATCTGACGGGGTTTCCCGAGCCGGACGCCGTCGCCGTGATCGCTCCGGGACGTAAGGACGGCGGATACGTCCTGTTCTGCCGCCCGCGCGATCCAGAGCGCGAAATCTGGGACGGGCATCGTCATGGCGTCGACGGTGCCGTCGAGACCTTTGACGCGGATCAGGCCCATCCGCTGGAGGAACTCGACGACAAGCTGCCTGAGCTGCTTGGCGACCGCGAGCGCGTCTTCTATCCGCTCGGTACCAATGCCGAGCTGGACCTCAACGTGATGCGCTGGTTGGGTACCGTACGTGCGAGGGCACGCGCAGGCGTGCGCGCGCCACGCGAACTCGTGACCTCCGATCGGATCTTGCACGAACAACGTCTGATCAAGACCAAGGCCGAACGCCAAGTCATGCGCCGCGCCGCCGCAATCTCAGCCGAGGCGCATAAGCGCCTGATGCAGCGGTGCCGCCCGGGCGTCAATGAACAACAGCTCGAGGCTGTCTTCATGAACGCCTGCGCCGAGCATGGCGCGCGCTTCCAGGCTTACCCGCCAATCGTCGGGGGCGGCCGCAACGCCTGTGTGCTCCATTACATCGAGAACAATGCGGATCTGTGTAACGGCGACCTCGTGCTGGTGGACGCAGGGTGCGAACTGGAAGGCTACGCCTCCGACATCACCCGCACCTTCCCCGTTAGCGGCCGTTTCTCGCCCCCCCAGCGTGCACTCTACGCATTGGTGCTCGCGGCGCAAAAGGCGGCTATCAAGGCAGTAAAACCCGGAAACCGCTGGAACGCCCCCCATGCTGCCGCGCTGCGTGTCCTGACCCGCGGACTACTGGATTTGGGGCTGCTGGAGGGCAAGCGAAAAGACGTACCGCGACTGATCAAGGAAGAGAAGTACAAGCCTTTTTTCATGCACCGCACCGGACATTGGCTGGGCATGGACGTGCATGATGTCGGCGACTACAAGGTCGATGGGAAATGGCGAAGGCTTGAGCCGGGCATGGTGCTGACCGTTGAACCAGGACTCTATGTCGCACCGGACGCGGAGGCCCCCGCCGAGTATCGCGGTATCGGCATGCGCATCGAGGACGACCTGTTGGTCACCGACGATGGTAACGAAGTGCTGTCCCGGGGTGCGCCGAAGGAGATGGACCAAATAGAGAAACTGATGGCAGCCGCGCGAACTGAGCAACAGGAGACGCATTAATGCTGGAGCATGACGTCGTCATCGTCGGTGGCGGTCTTGTGGGCGGCAGCTTGGCCTGCGCGCTGCGCGACAGCGGGCTCAGCGTGGTCGTGGTTGAGGCGGCACCCGCCGGCATGCCCGATCATCCAAGTTACGACGAACGCGTCATCGCACTGTCGCTGGGCGGTCGGCGTATCTTTGAGGGCATCGGTATCTGGGAACCGATGGCCGCAGATGCGGAGCCTATCCGTCATGTCCATGTCTCGGATAGGGGTCACTTCGGATTTGCCCATCTCGACGCCGAGGACGAGGGCGTGACATCCCTGGGTTATGTGACGCCGGCACGCGCGATCGGCCGTGGCATTGAAACCGGTTTGGCACAAGCGCAGAACGTTGAGCTGCTGCGCCCGGCGCAACTTGTCGGCCTCCGCGCAACCGCCGAGCATTGGCGGCTGGAGGTGGCCGTGGCGGGCAGCTCGCGGCTTCTCCAGACACGGCTGTTGGTCGCGGCGGACGGCGGCAACTCCGCGGTGCGTCGTCGTCTTGGCGTTGGCGTGCACGAACGTGACTACGGCTATGACGCCATCATCTCCACCGTGACATCGGAGCGGCCGCGTCCTGGAACGGCCTTCGAGCGTTTCACTGACAGCGGACCGCTGGCGATGCTGCCGATGACCGGGGGCCGATACTCGGTGGTCTGGACCGCTCGACAGGGCGACACCTCTGGCATTCTCGCGATGAACGACGACGCCTTCTGCGCGAACCTGCAACAGCGCTTCGGCCAGCGCTTGGGGCGTCTCGATAAGCCCGGCCGGCGCATCGCCTATCCGCTGCGCCAGACCATGGCCAAGCAGCTCACGCGCCCTCGTTTGGCGCTAGTCGGCAACGCCGCCCATACGCTGCACCCGGTCGCGGGACAGGGTTTCAATCTGGGCCTGCGCGATGTCGCGGAGCTCGCCGAGCTGTTGGCGGACGCCGAACGGACCGGCCAGGACCCGGGCGGCAATGCCGTCGTCGGCGGTTACCGCAAGCGCCGCACGCCGGACCAGCGGGGTACCGCCCTGCTCACGGATGCCCTGGCACGGCTGTTCGTCAATCCCTGGGCGCCGATACGTCTCGGCCGAAATCTGGGTATGCTCGGACTCGATCTCGTGCCGTCGGCGCGGCATCTGCTCGCTCAACGTTTCATGGGTACCGGCGGTCGCCAGCCGCGCCTTGCGCGGGGGTTGCCGGTCGCTTCAGGGCGAACGGACCAGTAGCGAGGGGCATAGGGCGATTCCCGGAGATGTTCGTACCAGATTGCGCCGCGTGTTAGTTCGGCTTCGAAGCACGCCAACAGTCGCGTAGCCGCACGATGCGACTGTCGGCACGACGCCGACGACGGGCGAAAAGACAAGCAAGCGGGATGAAAATTGACAGAAATCGCTTTAGCGCCCGGATCAAAGCGAGTCAACGACCTGGATGCACGTTTCTGCCCCACGGGTGCCCGGATACCCAATAACCCGCTGAACGAGAAGAACGAGCGATGACCAACGACCCCCTCACTTTCGATCTCGTCATCGTCGGCGGCGGCATGGTCGGCGCGGCGATGGCCGCCGCCTGTCATGGCAAAGGCCATCGCCTTGCCGTCGTTGACGGCCAGCCGCCGCAGCGCGAATGGCCCGCCGCAGAGGTGGATTTGCGGGTATCCGCGCTGAGCCGCGCCAGCCAACGCATCCTCGAGCGCCTTGGAGCCTGGCCACGCATCGAGCAGCTCGGCGCCAGCGTCTACCGTGAAATGCAGGTCTGGGACGCCGTCGGTGGTGCCGGCATCCACTTCGACAGCGCCGATCTGGGCCAACCGGATCTCGGCCATATCGTCGAGAACCGCGTGACGCGCCTGGCCCTATGGGAACTGATGGAGCAGGCGTCCGACATCGAGCTCTTCTGCCCGGCCGCGATCGAAACGCTTGTCATCGACGAGGACAGGGCAACGGTTCGCCTCGCGGACGGCCGAGCGCTCAAGGCCTCGCTGGTGATCGGCGCCGACGGCAGTCGCTCCTTCGTCCGCGAGACCCTCGGCATCGAGACCGGCGGATGGGCCTACGACCAGCGCGCCATCGTCGCAAATGTCGAGGTCGGTCACTGGCACCGAGAAACGGCCTGGCAGCGCTTTCTGCCCACCGGCCCGTTGGCCTTCTTGCCGCTGGCGGACGGCCGCTGCTCCATCGTCTGGTCCGCCGAGAACCGGCGTGCAGAAGAGTTATTGGCCTTGGACGACGCGGCATTCACCGGGGCGCTCGAGGACGCGTTCGAACAGCGTCTGGGACCAATCCTATCGGTTGGGCCAAGAGCCGCCTTTCCACTGCGCCTGCAACATGCGCTGCGGTACGTCCAGGACCGCGCGGCCCTGATCGGCGATGCGGCCCACGCGATCCATCCCCTCGCCGGCCAGGGCGTCAACCTTGGACTATTGGACGTCGCAGCCATGGCCGAAGCGCTGGAGCATGCCCGCGCGAAGGGCCGCGATATCGGCAATATCGCCACGCTGCGCCGATACGAACGCGCCAGGCGCGGCGAAAACCTGATCATGCTCGGCGCTATGGACTTGTTCAAACGCATGTTCAGCAACCGCATTGCGCCGTTGGTGGCGGGCCGCAATCTCGGCCTCGCCGCCGCCGACCGCATCGCGCCGTTGAAGCGCATCTTCATGTCCCAGGCGCTGGGCCTCGGCGACGAACTGCCGCCGCTGGCAAGGCAAGTTGCGGACGCGTAGTCAGCGGACATGATCCGCCAACGATTGGGCACACCGGCTGCCGGCCGCGGATTCGTCGGCCTCGCTGCAATATCCGGGATGATCGATTCGAACCGACATCGATGCTCATGGGCCAGATTCGCAAGACCCTGCTGCCGGCCTTGATCTCGTTGCTGCTCGGCGCATGCGGTGAACAGTCCTCTCCGCCGGCAACTCAGCAGAACGCGATTCCGAACGCCGCCGACTCTGACGCCATGGTGACGGCAGAGCACCAGGTCCCCGCTGTTCGAGATACCACTCCCGACGGGGTGCAGACGCTGGATTGGGACGACCTGATCCCAGCCGATTGGCAGGCCGAGGAGCTGACGACCGGCTACGACGTCGGCAAGCTTACCGACGACGATCCCCGCGCCCGTTCCCTGCTGGCTGAGCTTAGGATCCGCTTGGCGCGGGCGCCGGTCGTCGCTGCACTGAATGGCCAGCGTGTGCGATTGTTGGGCCTGGTCCTGCCGTTGCAGACCGACGCCGCCGGAATCACGGAGTTTCTGCTCGTGCCCTACTTCGGCGCCTGCATCCACCTTCCGCCGCAGCCAGCCAATCAAACCGTCCATGTGCTCACCGGCGACAGCCGCGCCTATCGAGGCGAGCTGTTCGAGACGGTTTGGGTCGAGGGGCGCCTCCGCATCAAGGACTTCAGCGACAGCCTCGGCGACGCCGGCTACCGCATCGAGGATGCGGAGGTGAGCTATGACGATGACAGCCGGTAAGAGAGCGACGGATCCGGACTGACCAGAGATGGCACCAGGTGCGCCGGTTCAAGCACGGCCTTCCCGTTCGGCATCAGCAACAGCCGCTCGACGTCCTCACCCAGATAACCGGCCCAATATTTGCCGTCGTGGAGGAAGCACGCCGGTTAGATGCTGATCCCGTTCCATTCGTCCACCCAACGCGTGCAGCCATCGCTGACGAACGGCTTTGCGGGCGGATCGCGCTGGATCTTGTACCAGAGGTTATCCAGACCAAAATGCAGATGGCCTCAATCCGGGGCCGATCGACGATCTCATGGGGATTTGACAGATCCATCGTGCATCCGTTGAGGGCTATGACCGTTAGACGCGATGTCGCCGCGACCGCAAGCTAGGTTCAGAGCAGCGCCGCCTCCGAGGCGGCAGCCCGCTGCAAGCACCCGCAACCTCTGGGCCGCAGACTGCCGGGTGGCCGTCGGCCGGGAGTAACCCTTACAACACGGAACCGCGGATCAGGATCGCACCGATCAGACACGCCAGCAACACCGCCCAGAGTCCCATATACAAAGCCATGGACTGGGTTGCCTTAGTCCGTTGCAGCCAACTGCGTGGCTTCACGCCACGGAGTAGGAAAACGACCTTGGCCGCGAGCAGCACGCAGACCACATTGACCGCAAGCAGCAGGCCGGCACTGGTTGCAAGGTCCCAACGACCACCGCCGAGGAGCATGCCCAACACAGCCGTAGGTGGCAACAGCGCCACCGCGACCATCACCCCGACAAGCGTCGTGGACAAGCCAGTCGTCAGCGAGAGTACGGCCGCCGCGCCGGAGGCAAGCGCGAGTGCCACACTGGCCAGACCGACGTCGGTGCGCGACAGTATCTCGTGACTGTCCAGATTTACCGGCCAAACGAGCCCCATCGTGAGGGCAAGGAGCATGGCGAGCCCGAGCCCTGTCGCGCCGGTGATCAGAGACTGCATAGCCAGTTGACGGTCACCAAGCGACGTGGCGAACGCGAACGCGATGATGGGCCCCAAGAGCGGCGCAATGACCATTGCGCCGATGACCACCGCGACGTTGTCCTCGACCAGCCCGATGGTCGCGACGATCGTGGACAGCACAACCAACAGCACGAAATTCCAGTCCAGGAGCGCGCCCTTGGCAATCTGAGTGTAAAGCTCTTCGCGCGTTGCGCGGACGGAACGGTCGCGTTCCTGGTCGGTGTCAGCGTCCGGATCGCTGCTGGATTCGCGATCGGGGCGCGGCAGGATCGTGTCCACCGGAAGCACCAGGATGCGCGCGTCGGGCTCGCTGTCGAGCAGACTCTGTAGCGCGTCCATCAGGCGCTGCCGCGCGGCGTCCGGCACCAGCATACGAAACGCCTGGCGGCCGTCGTTCATTTGCGGCACCCACCAGGTATCGAGGGCACCGTAAAAGCGGGACATCCCGATCAGTTCTTTCGCGTGGCGCTCTGGCGCGATGACTTCGACGATGCGCATAGGTTTGTTGAATGCCTGAAGTCAAGCGTCCCAACACGCGAGCCGCGGAGCCGCGTATCTTCTGCCGAGGCCGGGAGCCGACGGTTCGCCCAGGAGTGCGAGGCTCACGTCTCTCCGCTTGGTCCGAAATACTGCTAAAACCGCTGGCGTTCCCGGCTCCACGGATATACTCGGGTTGCCGACCAACCTCATCTTGCGCCGCGCATACCCCAGGCGATCTGGTAGACACGCTCGATGACATGCTCAACGCCGACCCGTTGACTCTCGCCCAAATGCTCGGCGAGGCCGAGCTTGTCGGTATAGCCTCGGGCATCGATCTCCAGGACCTCGGCCGGCGACTTGCGCTGGAAGGGCACCAGTAGAAGCGCCACCAAGCCTCGGACCAGAGGCGTTTCGGCGTCGGCGCGATACTCGATCCGCTGCGGGTCCTCGTTGGTCAAATTCCCGATGAGCCAGATCGGCGTGTCACAGCCCGTAACCAGATTGATGCCATTCTTCTCGCTATCCGCCAGCGGCAACAGCTCACGGCTCAATTCGTCCATGAATTGATGGCGCGCCTCCCAATTGTCGAGCTGTTCAAACGTGTCGAGCACTTGTTTCGTCCGCATAGTGATCCCTCGTCGCTCCGGAGGCGGTCCGCCGTCGTCAGCCGCGCACCCGGCAAGTTAGGTTCTAGCCAGACGTCGGGGCGACTCCAGCTAAGGCAACGCCCGACGGCGCACCGAGGTGGACTGCAGCAGTGTTTCCGAGTCCGGCCCTCGATCCAGCGGAGTCGAAACCCCTTGCTGAGTATTGGGATGGAACTCGGCCAATGTGGCGGGAAGCATCGTTTCCACAGGAGCAGCCGGCGTGGATCTCCGCCCATCGAAACTGGTCACACGCTCGTACAGGTCGAGCATTCGAGCTGCCATAGCGGAGGCGGACCAACCCTTTGCATAGCGCACGGCTTTCGCTCCCAGCGCGTCCCGCAATGCGCTATCCGTCAGGAGGCGTACGCAGTTCGCCGCGAACTCAGCCTCATCGTCTTCCGCGATCAAGCAACCCTCACCGTCCTTCAGCACCTCGCGGGTGCCCATCACCGCGGTGGAGACTACCGGTGTCCCGAGCGCCTCGGCCTCCAGCAGCACCAGACCCTGGGTCTCGGTCCGGGATGCGAACACGAAGGCATCCCCGGCAGCATAGAAATCTTCCAGCGAGCCGTCACGATTCAGGTAGCCAATGAAACGCACCTGGTCGGCCAGGTCCAGGCTCCGAACGAGGTCTTCAAGCTGCTTACGCGCCGGCCCTTCGCCGGCGATCAGCAGCAACACGTCCGGCACTTCGGCCTTGACCAAGACCAGCATGCGCAGCAAAAAGTCGCAGTTCTTTTCGAACGCAAGCCTTCCCGCGTGCACCAGCAGGGGTCGGTCGGCGGGGATACCGCGACGCCGCCGAAACCGCTCGCCGTCGCCGCCGGAAAACTGATTCAGATCGATACCAGTGGGTACCACTTCAGCCGGGGTCCGAATGCCGTAGCGCTCTAAGACTTCGAGCATGGCGCGAGACGGGACGGCGAGCATGTCCACGTCGTTGCACTGTGCGGCGGAAAAGCGACGTGCCGCGAAGCGCAGCCAGCTTTCGGGCACCAGCGGGACGTACTTATCGAGGTACTGCTCGAAAAAGGTATGATAACTCTCGACCACCGGCAGCGAGAGCCATCGGGCGAGCGCCAGGCCGGCATAATGCGCGACGAATGGCGTGTGGATGTGGATCAGATCGAACGCCACGGCGCGCAACTGGGCCCGATGCTCGCGAATTCGGCCCCAGCGCAGGATGCGATCCTCCGGGTCGAACGGCAGATAACGCGACGGGACGCGTATGACTTCAAAGGGATCGGGCATCTGCTGGCCATAGTCGGGGGCTAACAAGGTAACCGAATGGCCGAGCGCGGTGAACTCCCGAGCGAAGGTCTGAATCGACGTTGAGACGCCGTTAATCCGCGGGAAATAGACGTCCGAGATCATTAACACGCGCATCGTTGGTTCCAAACAGCTGAGGCCCACAAGCGGCCCAAGCGCAAATCGTTATATGGTACCAGTATGGGCACCCACGGGATCGAAACAGACGCTAGGGCGACAGTTGTGAAAGCGATCCGTTTCGGCCCGGCAGCAGCCGCCGTACTCTGCACAGCATTGCTCGTCCCGGCTGCCTTGGCGGCCAAACAACCATTGTGGGGCTACGGTGTTAGAAGCTGCGCCGACTACCTAGTCGCCAGCGACGCGGAGGAGGCAGGCGATGCGATGGAGTTCCAGCGCTACGAGGATTGGCTGACGGGCTTCGTCTCCGCCCTGAACCTGGCCACCGGCGAAGATATGCTGCGAGGATCCGGCATCAATTCGGCCATGCGCCGCACCCGCGCCTATTGCAAGGGCAACCCCGACGACGACTTCTTCAACGCCACAATGGACTTCGTCCGCTCCCTCACCAGCCTGAAGTAGCCCCATGGTTTCTTCATCATCGACGACGATGAAGCGAGGGCTACGTAGGGTACTTCCGCTTCCCGAGCTTGTTAGCATCGATGTGCGGCAGAAGGCATACCGGAACATCCGGTTGGTCGTCGGCAGCGCTTGCACATTGCCCGCCCTGGGCGCGGTGGCACTGATCGTCCTGGACATGCCCAACGTCGGTAGGCGTTGCCGTGAACGACGAGTCTGATACCTAGGGTCAGTGACTGTCATTGCCGCGCAGGGATGCGCGGCAGGCGCCGGCTTCAACTAGCGCTCAAGCCCATCGAGAAAAGTGGCAAGCTGACGCGGCAGACTCGAATCCCCCCGACTCGGCCTACTCCCTCGAAATCCCGTAGTTAGGACGCCGCCCGCGCCTCTTGAATCATCTCGTAGGCGCGCCGGATCTCATGCGTTTTCTGCGTGGCAAGCTTGATCATGTCCTCCGGCAGACCCTTTGAGACCAGCTTGTCCGGGTGATGCTGACTCAGGAGTTTGCGATAGGCGCGCTTGACGGCTGCGTCCGAATCCTTCGCGCTGACGCCAAGCACCGAATACGCCTGCCCCAGCGTTGGACCCGTTCGCAGCCCACGACCGCCACCGGCCCTGCCGCGACCCGTTCCAGCCCCACCGAACTGGCTCTGCATCCGGACCAGATTCTCCATCTGCCGAAAGAGCAGCTGGGGGATACGCAGCCCTACGCGAATCTGCTCCAACAAACGGCGCTTGGCCGCAGACGGCTCGCCTTCGACATACGCGGCCTGGAGTTGAATCTCGAGAAACAGCTGCACAAGCGTGCGCCGGCCAAAACACTCCCGGCGAAAATGCTCGACGGCGGCGGCAAGATCGAAGTCCGCGGCTTTACCCTGACGGAACAACTCGATCGCGGTGCGGCGCCGTTCCCCGGTGAGCTGCAACCGAGCCATGACCGCCTCCGCCAACGCGATCTCGGCGGCGGATACACGCCCGTCGGCCTTGGCCAGGTTTCCCATGATGGAGAAGGTGGCCGTGAAGAAAACGCTCTCGATGCGTTTGCGGTCGCCCGGCGGCAATTCCATGTCTTCGGCAAGCTTTTCGACACCGCGGTCGACGCCGTGACCGAGCGTCGCGCCCAGCACTGCACCGAACGGACCACCGGCGGCGAAACCCACAAGCCCGCCGACTACCTTACCGAACCAACCCATGCGTGCGACTCCATCGGCAGACCTGCTACTTAACCTGCCTGCTATTTGCCCTTCAGGTATTGCTCGTCCGAAAAGGAATAGACCCATTCCGGGCGAAACGCCACCAGGATAACCATGATCCAGCCGTTGAGCATCGCCTCGGGCAAGAACATCAAAGGAAAGAACGGCAGCACGGTCTGGCTCAGTTCGGCGAAGCTGTAGGCGCCGCTGCCCACCAGCAACCACGCGGCAACGTATCCCATGACAACGCCAACCAACCCCGCGGTGAGGAAGGCATTGACCAGCACATAGACGAAGAACTGCTTGGGTAGATAATACCGGATCAGCACCAGCATCATCTGTGTCAGCGTGATCGGTAGCACACCACTGAGTAGCGCGTTCAGCGCGAACCCTTCCCAGCCGAGGCCACCATTGACGTAGACGCCGAGTAATGCGAGCGACGCGGCCACGACCGCGATAGACCAGCTGAAGATCAGCGTCACCGCGGTCAGACCGAGCAAGTGATAGCTAAGCCCTGGCTGCACCTGGGCCTCCATCTGCCAAAGGAACATCAGCACGACGATGGCACCGAAGAAAACGTGCGTCAGACGCGCCGTCATCAACATGCGCCAGGGAGCGCCAACCAGCGCGACACCAAGACAGCACAGATAGAGGACGACCGCAGCCCGGATGGCGAAAGACGAAAACAGGGCGGGGTCGAGGGTCATTGGGGGTCAGCCCGGAGTATCGGCCCGGAGTATCAGGGCGTTGGTGCTCGATCTTGTCCGGTAACTTTACGAGATCGGGTTTCGAAGCGATACCACAATCCGCATCTCCTGCAACAAGGGAAACGCTGATTCCTGCCGGTTGCCGCGCAGACCATTTCTGGAACGAACCTCGACACCTTTCGCCTTGGCAGTGCTGACCGATCAGAATCCTGCGTTTCGCCGCATCACGAGCGCCAAGCACGAGGAAAAACCATGCGCTACAGATTCTTGGGCCCAACCGACATCAACGTCAGTGAGCTCTGTCTCGGAACAATGACCTTCGGCGAACAAAACACCGAGGCGGAGGCTCACGAGCAGCTCGACCGAGCCGTCGAAGCTGGTGTCAATTTCATCGACACCGCCGAGATCTACCCGGTTCCTCCCGTGTTCGAGACCCAGGGCTTGACCGAAACTTACATCGGCAATTGGCTCGCGAGCCGCGGCAACCGGGACAAGCTCATACTCGCGACCAAGGTCGCAGGCCCGGCAGATTGGTTGCCCCAAGTGCGCGGTGAGAGCGCGCGGCTCGATCGCGCCAATATCGAGGCCGCTCTGAACGACAGCCTGCGCCGATTGCAAACCGACTACGTGGATCTCTACCAGCTGCATTGGCCAGACCGCGACACCAATTTTTTCGGCAAACTCGGCTACCAGCATAGGGAGCAGGACGGCAGCGTGCCGCTGCTCGAGACCCTGGGGGTACTCGACGACCTGGTCAAGGCCGGAAAGATCCGCCACATCGGACTCTCCAACGAGACTCCCTGGGGCACGATGCACACGCTGGCACTCGCGGAACAGCGCGCGTTGCCGCGGGTGGTCAGCATTCAGAATCCCTATAACCTGCTCAACCGCAGCTTCGAGATCGGTCTGGCGGAAATCGCAGTGCGCGAGCAATGCGGTCTGCTGGCCTATTCACCACTGGCATTCGGCATGCTGACCGGCAAGTATCAGGGCGGCGCCCGACCCGCCGGCGCGCGCCTGACGCTCTATGCGCGCTTCGACCGCTACTCGAATCCCCAGGCCATCGCGGCGACGGACCGATACATAGAGATCGCGCGCCGCCACCAATTGGACCCGACGCAAATGGCTCTTGCCTGGATCAATACGCGGCCGTTTGTGACATCCAACATCATCGGCGCGACCACCTTGGCGCAGCTCGAGATCAATCTCGCCAGCGCGGAGTTGGGGCTTGACGACGCGGTGATCGCGGAGATTGAGGCGGCGCATATCGCACAGCCAAACCCCAGTCCTTAGGCGATTGCCGGAAAATCATCGACCAGGTGGCGCCGGAATTGTGCTCGCTTTCAAGGAGCGTCGGCAGGACGATAGCCGCGCTATGTGACTGCCAGCGCGACGCAGAAGGCGGGCGGAAGGCCAAGCCATCTGGTCGGTGATTCGACAGAAATCGCCTCGGGCCCTGTCATGCGCGGCGACGGGGAGTCGCATTAGATTGCGACCCCGGTTTGTGGAGCAACAGCATCACCCCCGCCTCCACGCGGATGGGCAGAGGCTCAAAGTGTCATCAAGGGCGAACAGGGTAGTCGTCAGGCTCATCCGAGCAATCCCGTGTGCAAGGCGCTGTCGACGAGCCCGTCTAATCCGTGGCGACCGCACTTGTGGCCAGCGATGCGATTGGCTCGGGCGAGTAGTGCCGGCAACGCCAGACCATGCAGCAGACCGTCGATAAGGGCGGCGTTGAATACATCCCCGGCGGCGAGTGTATCGGCCAACACTGCCGGCGCATGCGCGGGTGCGAAGACGATCTCGCCCCCGCCCTCACCCCAAATCCCGTAGGCACCGTCCGCGCCCCAGGGCAACACGCAGAGTTCGGCCTGGCTCGCGGCAACGCATTCGCGCAAGAATCGTCGCGGGTCGCAATCAATCCCAGGGGAGCTTGTCTCCTCAGCGAAGACGCGGGAGAAAACCAGGACATCGGGTTCGTCAAAAAGACGCTCAATGCCGTCGCGCGGTTTCTCAATCTCCACGGAAACCGGCAGATCATTCCGCTCGCGACGCACCCGCGCGATCATCTCGGCGGTTTCAACCGGATTGCGGCCCTCGAAATGTACCCAGTCGAGATCACTGAGCGAGACGGTCTCGAAATCCCGCGCGGTGAACTCCCGCAGGTCGCGGAAGTGGATGATGGTGCGGCTGCGGCTCGCGCCACTGAGAGCGATATAGGACGTCGGCGTCCGCGAGCCCGTTACGCTCACGGCACAGCTCCGTCCGATGCCGCGACGGTCGAGATCCGCACGAATCAACGCGGCATCCGCATCATCCGCTAGGGTCCCCGCCCAATCGCAAGCCCGGCCGAACTGACGTAATACAGCCAGGGTGTTCGCAACGTTGCCGCCACGCAAGACCCACCGCGACGACGCGCGCACCTCGGCGTCCTCGCGCGGATACTCGGTCACCAGATTAACGATATCCAGCGTGGCGATCCCGACACCTAGGACACGGCTCGCATCCGGGTTGGTCCGTCGCCGAGTCAAGATCACGAGCCACTCCGATCATTCAAGCAGGATGCCCGATCGTGCTGGGCTGGTTTCGGTTACGATCGAGCGTGCTATGGCCGCTTTGCCGGATACTAGAGAGGACCTCGAAAAAATGCCATCCGGGCAGTTCTCAGAGTCGCCAGGCGATCATGGGGTTTCCGCCTGGCTCTGCTTTCGATCATCCGACTGACTGACTGACTGAAACCGGCCGCCCATCGGCACTCCGCCGGCACGCTGAATCATTCAAGCTGCCCGCGGCGCCAACGCAACAACCGCCAGATAGCGAGGCCATGACCAGAGCCATCATTGCCGCAGGCCATGAACAAACCGCGGCCGCTGCGGCCGAAGCCATCTCCGCCGGTGGCAACGCCTTCGATGGCGCAATCGCTGCGCTGGCGGCGGCATGCGTCGCCGAGCCGGTACTCGCCTCACTCGGCGGTGGCGGCTTTTTGCAAGCCCGTCCCGCCGGTGGCGAGCCGGTCATCTACGATTTTTTCGTGCAAACACCGAAGGCCAAGGCCGAACCGGACCAGCTGGATTTCTATCCGATCCTGGCGGACTTCGGCGATACGGTTCAGGAGTTTCACATCGGCATGGCCTCCATCGCCACGCCGGGGGCGCTCGCCGGGCTGTTTGCGGTCCAGCACGATCTTTGCGCGCTGCCGATCGAGCAACTGCTGGAGCCCGCGTGCCGGCTGGCGGAGCGCGGCGTCAGCATCAACGCATTCCAGCACCGCATCGGCACCATCGTCGAACCAATCCTGCGCGCACACCCAGAGGTGTTCGCGTTGCACGCGTCGCGCCGCAACCCGGACCGCCTCGCCGAAGTCGGCGAATGTCTGCGTCAGCCGGAATTGGCGGACGCGCTGTCACGCTTGGCGAAACAAGGCGCGGAATTGCTTTACGGCGGCATTGGCAGTGGCCCTTGGGGCGAGCGGCTGGCGTCGGACTGCGCGGCGAATGGAGGTCATCTGCGTGGCGCCGACCTCGAAGGCTATCGGGTCGAGCGCCGAAAGCCACTCACCGGCGGTTATCGCGACGCGACGCTGTATCTGAATCCGCCGCCGTCTCTGGGCGGTCTGCTGATCCACATGACCCTGCACCTGCTGTCGCAGCAGCCGCTCGACGCGGTCCGCTTCGGTAGCGCGGAACACCGGCATCTGATCGCCACGGCGATGCGACTCACCCAGGACCTGCGTAGCCGAGGAGAGCCGGAAGGTACCCAGTTCGATCCGGCCCTATTGGCCGAGTATCAGGCGCTGATGCGGACAACGACATTGTTCCGGCGCGGCACGACCCAAATCAGCGTCGGCGACGCCGACGGAAATCTAGCCAGTCTTACGCTGTCGAACGGGGAGGGCGCCGGCTATCTGCTGCCCGGCACCGGCATCCTGATGAACAACATGCTCGGAGAGGAGGACCTGAATCCGGGCGGTTTCCACCGCTGGACCGCCGACCGGCGCATTGGCTCGATGATGTGCCCAACGCTGGTGCAACAGGCCGACGGCGGCTGGGGTGTCCTCGGCTCCAGCGGTTCGAACCGCATTCGCAGCGCCATCCTGCAGGTGCTGAGCAATCTGATCGACCTGCGCATGCCGCTGGCCGAGGCGGTCGACGCCGCGCGCATCCACTACGAGAACGGTACGTTGAATCTGGAGCCTCCCTTTGATATCGACGTATTGGACGCGCTTCGGGCGCATTGGCCGGATGTGCTCGCATGGGGTGAACGCAGTGTCTTCTTCGGCGGCGCCCATAGCGTCGCGATCACGGCAGATGGCGCACTTCACGGCGCCGGGGACAGCCGCCGGGGCGGTGTGGTCAGGCGGGTGTGAGGGCCTGAATCAAGCTCCAGGAGGCCGAGGCTTCAGCCGCGGCGATATTTGTGTCGATCGCGCGCGGGGTGGCGAGGCTCAAGCCCCGCGCTCCCGGTAAGACGCCGCAGGAGATCAACCCGGAACGCGCAGTGTCAATGTCTGGCCCCGCTGAATCATCTCGAACTGTTTCAGGTAGTTCATGCCCAGTAGCACCTCGTCACCGGGCATATTTGGCATGACGACCGCGCGCACATTGCGCGCCGTCAGTCCCCCAAGACTGACGCTGGAGAGACGTGTGGACCAGGTCTGCACCAGACCGTTGGCGGTCTTGCCCATACCACCGGGCCGCATGGGCAGCTCCAGTCGACGGGCGAGATCCAGCGGAAGCGCCACCGAAGTCGCACCGGTGTCGAGCAAAAAGGTCACAGGCGCCCCGTTGATGCTGCCGCGGGCGACATAATGGCCCATGCGGTTGCGCTGAAGCACAACCTGGGGAAGACCGGCGGCGCCGATCTCCAGTTGTGGGTCAATGTTCGGGTTGCGTTGGTGCTCCAGCAGATTACTGAAAAAAAGCACCAGCAGGGCCAGACCCACGATCCAGGCGGCGATCAGCATCGCTTTGCCGAAGCGCGAGGGCAGGTCGTCAGTGGTTGGTATATCCGCTTTCATGATCTGGATATGGGGACGTGATTCCGGATTCGTCAGCCGCTGCGGTAAAGGACGCAAACGGGCGCATGCTCGCCGTCCCAACCTCAGGCTAACCTGCCCGGTCAAGCCGGTCTCAACGCCAGTCCAGCATGGCCTGCGAGCAACGCGGCCTCACCCGATCTCTCATAGACAATAATCGATTTCCCAGCACCGACACATCTATAAGATCCCGGCCATCGATCCTGTAGACTGATTGATGTGCTCACATCTCGTGCGCTTCGCGGGGCCCAGAGATGCGCCGCAATTGTCAGTCGCGTATGCGACTGACAATGCGCTCATGCGACTAACAATGGAAGGAACAGCACTCGTTCGCTCTCTTGCTGTTTCGTGCTGATTATTGTGCAGGACAGACAATAACCCAGCTTTGCTGAAGCCAGTCTCGCTCGCTCCCCCATGGTTTCCCTGATGTCGACTCACAGCTCGCTGCTGACCAATCTCTTCCCATTCGTCCGGTGGTTTCCGATCACTGGCACAACAGTTCGCGCGGACCTAATCGCCGGTATCACCGTTGCGCTGGTGCTGATTCCACAAAGCATGGCCTATGCCCAGCTCGCCGGACTGCCCGTGGTCTACGGCCTGTATGCGTCTTTCCTACCGGTCATCGTGGCCTCCCTGTGGGGATCACTACCGCAGCTGCACACCGGGCCCGTGGCGATGCTGTCTCTGATGTCGGCGGCGGCCGTGCTGCCGCTCGCCCCCCTGGGCAGCGAGGCATTCATCACCTTGTCGGTGATGCTGGCACTGATGGTAGGCGTGCTCCGGCTTGCGCTCGGCCTGCTGCGCATGGGCATCCTGGTGAACTTCCTGTCCAGCCCCGTGATCATCGGCTTCACCAATGCCGCAGCGTTGATCATCGGACTGTCGCAACTGAGCAAGATTCTGAACGTGCCCTTTCCGCGCACCGACAACTTCGTTTCGGATTTGTGGACCGTCTTCGAGCAGCTGCAGCAATCACACATCCCAACGCTGCTGTTCGCCGTCGCCACCTACCTGATCATCGTCGGCGCCAAACGCTATACGCCAAAACTTCCGGGCGTACTGCTGGCGGTGGTACTGACCACCATCGTCAGCTGGGCCATCGGATTCGAGCGTAATCAGACCGTCAGCGTCGATGCGATTCAGGACACCGAGGCGCGGGAGTTGACGCGAGGCTATACCTCCACGGCGCGCGCCATCGGCTCGCTTGCGATTACCACAGCCCGCATCAATCAGAACATCCGCACCCTGGCCGCCGCCAAGGATGAGGCACGCTTCGCCGAACAGGCTCTGCTGGAGGCCGATCTGCGCGTGCTGAACCGCGAGATGGAACAGCGCCAACTTGCGAACAACGAGCGCCAGGTATCACTGCACAATCTGCGTTTCGAGCACGTGATCGCACCGGGCGGTGAAGGCCTCTTTTTCCGCAAGGACGCGGTGCCCAAGGAGCTGGTCACGGACGGACTCTATTGGCGCATCAGCCAGGTTCGGAGCGACACCCTGACCCTGATGGGCGGCGGCGCGGTGGTGGGCCAAATCCCGGCGGGCCTGCCGGCCCGCAAGGTCCCGACCCTGGACATGGATTTCTTCTGGGTGATGCTGCCATCAGCGCTGGTGATGGCACTGATCGGCTTCATGGAGGCGACCTCCATCTCCAAGGCCATCGCCGCACAGACCCGCGAGCGCGTTGACACCAGCAAGGAGCTGGTCGGTCAGGGCCTGGCCAACATCGCCGGCAGCTTCTTCAGCTCGTACACCGTCAGCGGCTCATTCTCGCGCTCGGCGGTCGCGGCCAAGAGCGGTGCCAAGACCGGGCTGTTCGCCATCGTCAGCGCCATCGCGGTGATGCTGGTGCTGCTGTTCCTGACCCCGCTGCTGTACCATTTGCCCCAGGCGGTGCTCGCGGTGATCGTGATGATGGCCGTGTTCGGTCTCATCAACCTGCGAGCCCTGTTCCGCGCGTGGCGCATCGAACGCCAGGAGGCATTGGTCGGCGTCATCACCTTTGTTGCGACATTGGCCATGGCGCCACAATTGGCCAACGGCATCCTGCTGGGCGCCGGACTCGCAATCGTGTTGTTTTTGATACGCACCATGGCGCCCCGCACCGACATCGTCGGCCGCCAACCGGACGGCACGCTTGCCGGCATCAGCACCAGCGGACTGGAACCGTTGGGCCAGAATTTCGTTGCGGTGCGCTTCGACGGTTCGCTGAATTTCGTCAGCGCGTCACGCTTCGAGGACGTGTTGCTGGAGGCGCGCGTGCGCAACCCCCACGCCAAGGCGGTGCTGGTCATTGGCAGCGGTATCAACGACATAGACGTCACCGGTGAGGAGCGCCTGCGCGACGTCATCGACAATTTTCATGACAGCGGTGTGGAGATCTACTTCTCCAGCCTCAAGTCCCAAGTCTACGAATCCCTGGGGCGCGGGCGGCTATTCGAGGTGCTGAGTCGGAACAACTTCTTCAAGACCAAGGAAAAGGCGTTGGCGTACATGGACGCAACCTACGGCTGAGGCACCGCGCCGATCATCCTCGATGGACTCGGACGAGCGCCGACACAAGGCCGTGTCGACGCTGTTGTGCGAGCGTCAATAGCCGCGGCGCGTCCGGCGACTTGCTCGCAGGTCACCGGAGCCGCTGATCACCATCCCGGTTTGCGATCGGGATCGGTCAGTCAAACTGGTCGATCCCAATTGGAATCCCGACCAAACCGCCATTAAGGCACGAGTGCAGACTCGTCGCCACGGTCATTATTCGGGACTGCCACGCTGTGCGCGGAATCCCGCCCTATCAACAACGGAATCCACTCCCAATGAACTCCCTGAAACAGGACTGGCTGTCCAATGTCCGCAACGACCTGCTCGCGGGCCTCGCTGTCGCGCTGGCGCTGATCCCGGAGGCAATCGCCTTTTCGATCATCGCCGGCGTCGATCCCAAGGTCGGCCTGTATGCATCGTTCTGCATCGCCACGGTGATCGCCTTTACCGGTGGGCGGCCAGGCATGATCTCGGCGGCCACCGGCGCGATGGCGGTGGTGATGGTGACACTGGTGAAAGACCACGGCCTGCAGTATCTGCTCGCGGCCACGCTACTGACCGGGGTGTTGCAGATCATCGCCGGCTGGCTGAAGCTCGGCGTGCTGATGCGCTTCGTGTCGCGCTCCGTCATCACCGGCTTTGTCAACGCGCTGGCCATCCTGATCTTCATGGCGCAGTTGCCGGAACTGGTCGGCATGGGCTGGCAGGTCTATGCGGTGGTGGCCGCCGGTTTGGCGATCATCTACGGCTTCCCGTACATCACGAAGTCGATCCCTTCGCCGCTGGTGACCGTCATCGTGCTGACCGTCGCGGTCATCTTCCTGGGTCTGGATATTCGCACCGTCGGCGACATGGGCGAGCTGCCAAACACCCTGCCTGTGTTCCTGCTGCCGAATGTGCCACTGACGCTGGAGACCTTGCAGATCATCCTGCCGGTGTCCACGACCCTGGCGGTGGTGGGCTTGCTGGAGTCGATGATGACGGCGTCCATCGTCGATGACCTGACCGATTCGCCGAGCAACAAGAATCGCGAATGTGTCGGTCAGGGCGTCGCCAACATCGCCTCCGGGTTCATGGGCGGCATGGCCGGCTGCGCGATGATTGGCCAGTCGGTGATCAACGTGAAGTCCGGTGGCCGCGGCCGATTGTCGACCCTGTCCGCCGGTCTGTTCCTACTGATGATGGTTGTGTTTCTGGGCGACTGGGTAGCACAGATCCCGATGGCGGCGCTGGTGGCGGTGATGATTATGGTCTCGATCGGTACCTTCAACTGGGCATCCATCAGGAACTTGCGCAGCAACCCCAAGAGCTTCAGCACCGAGATGATCGCAACCGTCGTCGTGGTGGTCGCGACTCATGATCTGGCCCAAGGCGTGCTGGTCGGCGTGCTGGTGACCGGCTTCTTCTTTGCCCATAAGGTCGGGCAGGTGCTGTACGTGGGCTCCAACACCGAGGACGAGGGCCGCATGCGCTCCTACCGCGTCATCGGCCAGGTGTTTTTCGCATCCGCCGAGCGCTTCGTCGCCGCGTTCGATTTCAAGGAGGTGATCGAAAAGGTCCATATCGACGTGAGCCGTGCCCACTTCTGGGACATCACCGCCGTCACGGCCCTGGATAAGGTGGTGATGAAGTTCAGGCGCGAGGGCACCGACGTTGAGGTGATTGGCCTGAATCAAGCCAGCGCGACCATGGTTGACCGCTTTGCCCTGCACGACAAACCCGATGCCGTCGAACGCCTAATGGGCCACTGACCGGAGAAGAACCATGAATACAGACAGAAAGGTGCTGGCCTGCGTCGATCAGTCCCATTTCGCCGACTATGTTGCGGACTATGCCGCCTGGGCCGCGAGCAGGATGGACGCGCCGCTGGAGTTCCTGCACATCCTCAGCCGGCATCCCGAGATCGCCATCGGCGACGACCACAGCGGCGCCATCGGTTTCGGCGCACAAGAGACGCTGCTGACTAAGCTCTCGGACCAGGACGAGGCCCGCAGCCGCGATGCCCGCGAACAGGGCCGGTTGTTCTTGAACCGACTTCGGCAAAGGGCCATTGCCGCGGGCGTCGAAGCCCCCGACGTGCGCCAGCGCAACGGGGCACTGGAAGAGACTCTCGTGGAGCAGGAAGACGGCGTGCGCCTGTTCGTATTCGGTCGCCGCGGTGAGTCCGCCGAGACCACCCAGCGAGACCTGGGCCGCAACGTCGAGCAGATGGTGCGCGCGCTACATCGTCCCATCCTCGCCGTCACCGAGGGTTTCAGGGAACCGCGCCAGGTCATGATCGCGTTCGACGGCAAGAGCGTGACCCGTAAGGGCGTCGAGATGATCGCTGCCAGCCCGCTGTTCCGCGACCTGCCAGTGCACCTGCTGATGTCGGGCAAAGAGCGCAAGGACGCCGCCAAACAACTCGACTGGGCCAAGACCACGCTGGAAGCAGCCGGCATCGAGGCACCGACAGCACTGATCCCCGGCGACGCCGAACGCATCATTGCTCAATACGCGCATGAACAAGAGATCGACGTCCTGATCATGGGCGCCTACGCCCACTCGCCGCTGCGGAGCCTGCTGTTCGGCAGCAAGACCTCCGACCTGCTGCGCTCGGCGAAGATCCCGACGCTGTTGCTGCGTTGATGATTGTCGCCGTGGTGCGAGGGCTGGTGAGCCAGTAGCATCGAGTGCCGCGGATGCCGCCTCGTCGAAGCGGGCGCGCCGCGGCTGCCTGCTCGCTGGTTCACGCAGATCCAAGGCCCTGGATACGTCGCGCCTGACCACCGCGAGCGACCAGATAAACGCTTGATCGAAGGACTCAGAAACGGCTCTATCGTATCCGACGACTCGGAACATCTGCGATATCCTCGCAAATTGGCCTGATGATTCGGTAGGTACCAAGTTACGCGTTTCGGTGGTTTTCAAGTTAGTTGTCGCTTCACCCGAGGAGACCGACACCGATCGCAGCGAGGATGCGCCGCGCGGCAGATAGTGGCCTTGATCGGTGAGCCCTCTGCGTTCGCGCGACGCCGATGTCGAGACCCGCGTGCGCCTGCGGGCCGAGCACAGCCGAGCGATCCTCACGCGCATCAGATACTGGCTGGACAAAGCTGCCACGCGCGTCTTGCCCAAGGGGCTGCTCGGCCAAGCCATCGTCTATGCACTTGGCCAACGGCCCATGCTCATCACCTTCCTTGAGGACGGCCACCTGCAATTGGACAACAACACCGCCGAGAACGCGATCCGGCCCTTTGTACTCGGCCGAAAAAACTGGCTCTTCGCCGGCAGCCCCAGTGGGGCCGAGACCAGCGCACTGCTCTACATGATGGAAACCGCCAACGCCAATGGATTTGAGCCCTGGGCCTCTCTCAACCATCTCTTCGAGCACCTGCCCGGCGCCAAGTCCCCCGAGGCGCTCGCTGCACCGCAGCCGCACCATCTGAACATGGACGACCTGAAGCAAAAGGGGGCAATCCCGCAGTTTCCGGGACGCCTACGTGCTACGCGGATCTGAGACTCGAGCAATCTAGACTGTAGGATAATGCGTACACTCTAAACAATTTGAGCTATGAACCCGATGTCCCACCACCAAATTCCCGCCCTGCTGTCCAATGCGGCCAGCAGCGACGAAGTCCTGGCCGCGATGGCCGCCGTCGCCGGGGCGAACGGTGTCGAATCGAGCGATATGGACCGCCGTATGCTCGCCGGAGCCAACCAGTACGTTTTCGGCATTGATCTGCCATGCGAACCTTCAGCGCTCCCGATCAGCACGCCGGCCAGCCTGGCGAAAGCCCTGGCCGGAACGGATCTTGCCCAAGACGCGATCCGAATCCTGACCGTCATGTCCCTGGTCGACGGCAAGCTCGACCGCGACCGCATCGGCGCTGTATTCGCCTACGCGGACGCGCTCGGCATCAAGGACCACTATCTCGATTTACTGCGAATGAGCATTGCCGGCGAGGAGCCAGCGCCACTTGCGGAGATGACCAACGCCAATATGCTGAGTATTACCGGCAAGCCTTGGACATCGGGCCCTATCGAGGACTGGCTGATGCCCTATGCGGACGGCCATGAGGACAAAGCCACCGCAGAGCGATTCGAGGCATTGCAGGAGCTACCGACGGAGTCGTTCGGGCATCACTTCTGGGCACACTTCAAACAGAACAGCTATGAATTTCCGGGCGAGCCAACGGCCCTGAACGCGATCTTCTCCGTGCCGCACGACTCGGCCCATGTGCTGACGGGATTTGTCACCGACCCACATGGAGAACTGCTGGTTTCGACCTTCACGTCGACCATGCATCCCTACTACCCGCTGGCTGGCCACGTGCTGCCGGTCATCTTCAGCTGGCACCTCAACATCGAGATCAACAAGGTCGCACGCGATGCCAGAGGCGCCCTGGATCCGGACCTGTTCTGGCGCGCTTGGGCCGCGGGCGCCGCAACCAGGGTCGATACATTCGATCCGCACTGGAGCTTCTGGGACCATGTCGACGTGCCGCTGGTCGAGCTGCGGCGACGATGGGCGATCCCGGATGCGGGCGTAGACCTTTAGCCTTTGTCCTCCATGGCTCCATCGACCAGGGCTGCCTCCCAAGCGATCAGAGCCCTCTTGCGTACACTGCCCCAGCGATAGTTGTAAATGACGCCGCCGTTCAGAATGACCCGGTGGCAAGGGATCAGATAAGCGATCAAATTGCGCCAACGGCGGCACCCACCGCGCGAGACGCGGTCGGTCGGCCGACCCAACGGGCCAGATCGCCGTCAGTCGTCAGCGCAACCTGCGGAATGCGCAACAACGCCTCCCAGAGCAGATAATCGATCGCGGCAATGATCCCAGGAGCCTCGGCGAGTGCTTCGAGGTCTCGGATCATAGGAGCGGTTGGCCCCCTGCATATCCCTCAAGCGTTGCGGATGGTGCCAATATGCGTCGACGCCATTGCCAGAAGAACCCGATTCTTGCGGAATTCGCGGCGGTAGTAGTCCTTACTATGGTGGATGCGCCTCCGAATCGACTATCTCAAATCGAGCATCGGCGTTAAATCGCCCATCAGGTCGAGCCTTGGACCTTGCGGCAGCTCGCTGTCCTGATCACTCACAAGTTGGTTCAAAGGGCGCGGGAACGGGTCAGCGGTCAACTTGTCGAGGCAGCAGAACTGCGGATCGCGAACCGACGTGTGGAACCAGTCGGCGCGGCAATCGCTGTCGCCTCAGTCGAGGATCACCCATATCAGGGTTACCCGGCTGCTGCGTGGACCCAGGCGGGTCGGTTGGTGGTAGCCTGGGAGGATCGGCGCGCCGGGCACACCCGGCTGTTTCACAGCGGACGTGGCGCTGGGCAAGACTTCGACGCGGCGTGTCAGCTCAATGAGCACTTTGAGCCGCTCCCCGGAGGCCGAGGGCCCGCGGGGTTCGGCAGCGGCGTCATGCGCGTGGCGTTGGCCGCGGATGGCGGAGAAACAGTCCGCGCCATCTGGCTGGACAAGCGCGATGCGAAATCCGGCTATGCGGTCTGGGGAGCAGTCAGCGCGGACGGAGGCCGAACCTTTGGCCCCAAACGGATCGTACAGGATGAGCTCGGCGCTGCGGTTCCGCAATGGCACGCCGCTCTGGCGGGCGGGAAAGTCGGCTTCGTCGCTGCCTGGGACGACACTCGCGAGGGCTGGTAAAGTGCCGATGAGCCGGGCGACATCGTGCTGTCCTGGAATGCGGGAGATGGCTGGAGCGCCGACCTCGTGGTTCCGGGGGCATTCGGTGAAGGTTACCAGGGCAGCCCCGCAATTGCGCTCGATCCGCATGGCGACCTCCATCTGATCTGGATTGAGCGCGACGATCTTTCATCGCCTACGCGGCTGCGCTATCTGAGGGGAGATTTCGATGAAGACTAACCACGTGCGTTCCGGTATGCATGGTTCTCGATTCAGGACAGGTATTCGGTCGGCGTTGATCCGTCTCGCTGGCGCCCTGGTCGTTACCTCCCTCTATGGGGCGAACTGCCAAGCGGGGGAGGTGCTAAATGCGCACGAACTCGCCGAGAACATCTACGTGCTGGTGGGTCCGCTTACCAACCGCGACGCCGAGAATCTGGGCAATAATGCCAACTTCGGCGTCGTGGTCACTGAAGACGGCGTGGTGCTCATCGATCCCGGCGGCACCTACAAGGGGGCGCAGATGATCCACGCGGCCATCCGCAGCATCACGGAGAAGCCCGTCACGGTGGTGATCAACACCGGCGGACAGGATCACCGCTGGCTGGGAAACGGCTACTTCAAGGCTCAGGGAGCCCGCATTATCGCAAGCGAAAAGGCCGTTGCCGACCAGAAAAGGCGCTCCCGGGACCAACTCATCGCTCTAACAAACCTGGTCGGCCCGGAAGGCGTCGCCGGCACCGAGCCAGTGTACGCCGACGAGACCTTTTCGGACGCAACGGCGCTAACCGTTGGTGGCACGCGTCTGGAAATTCGGCACCCCGGGGCCGCCCACACGCCGGGCGACAGCTTTGTCTGGCTGCCGGATCGGAAGATCCTGTTCACCGGAGACATCGTCTACATGGACCGTATGCTCGGCATCGGTCCACAGTCAGAACACAAAAGCTGGATTTCGGCTTTCGAGGCCCTGGTGGCGCTGGAACCCGAGGTGGTGGTCGCGGGGCACGGCGACCCGGCCGACCTCGCCAAGGCCACCGCCGACAGCTACGAGTATTTGGTATTCCTGCGCGAGGCCGCAATCGACCTCATGGACCAGGGCGGAGGTATGGAAGAGATCGGCAGCATCGACCAGTCGCGCTTCAGCTACCTCGAAAACTACGATGCCCTCAAGGGCCGGAACGCCCAGCGGGTTTACGAGGAGTTGGAATGGGAGTAACGGATTCGCTCGGAAGGGGCTCCTCTGTTCGCCGTGCCGGCAGCATTCTTTTACAACCGGTCACTTCTGTCAGCTCCACTGTCCCGGGTAATCGGCGATACCGGGATTCGCCGCCACATTCACCAGCTTGGGATGATTGAGCTTCGGCAACTGAAGCACCTTATCGGCGCCCCGTTTGGCTAGGATGTAGTCACGCACCACGTCCCACATGAGGTGGCCCTCGGGGGTGCGATTGACCGTTGCCCAGCCGAATACCTTATAGGTCTCATCCGGGTCAAGTTTGCGGCCGTCGTCAAGCACCATGTCCGTGATCCGTTCGCCGAGCTTCCTCGATGGGTCGATGGTGTAGTCCAGGCCGCCGACACGCACCATGTCGCCACCGGACTGTAAATACGGATCTGTTTCGAACAGATTGTCTGCGACGCCCTCCAGTATGTCGTGGACGGCTTTACCGCTCATTTCCGACACGTAGGTCTCGGCGTAGGTCATCGAACATTGACTCATCACGTCCTCCATCGTGATCCAGTCACCCTTGAGCGTCGTTGTTCCCCAGCGCACGCCGGGCGACAGCGCGATGTCTGCGTTGAATTCGTGGCGCAAGGCGTTGCACAGCACCTGGTCCCAGGTGCCCATGAAATTGCCGCGGCGGTATAGGGTGATATCGGCGATCGCGAGCTTTTCGACCAGGATCTCTTCGAAGGTCTTACCGACACGGTCCTTGTGATAGAAGGCATCAGAACGGCGCGATTCGACAATCTTGTTGTCGTACTGGGTCCGACGCATCTGATCGATGTACGCCTCCATCTCTTTGTTGGGCGGCAGCCAGTCGGAGATGACGGGCAGCATCTTGTAGTCCATGCCTTCGAGCTTACCGTCGCTGATTGCAAAGTCCATGACACCCACGAACTTGGCATTCGAGCCGGCGTTGGTCACCCAGCAGTCGTGCCCCTCGACGTTCTTGACCTTGACCGGCCTCGGTATGCCGTCGTGGGTGTGGCCGCCAAACACGGCGTTCAGGCCGGGTACGCGCTCGGCCATCTTGCTGTCGACGTCCATGCCGTTGTGCGACAACAGCACGACTGCGGCCGGGCTTTCCTTCTCACGGATGGCCTTCACTAGGGCAATCATGTCGCCTTCACGCAGACCGAATGACCAATCCGGGAAGAACTCCTGCGGGTTCGCGTTGGACGTACGCGGAAAGGCCTGACCGACCACCGCGATGCGCGCACCGGCGATCTCCTTGATGACGTAAGGCTGGAAGGCGTGGCCGGTATCCTCGTCGAACAGGCCCCGGCCATCGTACTTCTCGACCAGTGCTGGATATTCGTCGCCGAACAGCGAGTCAGGTTTGGCGCGCACGTTCTGGCCGATGAAGTCTCCTTTGAACAGCGCGACATTGGATAGCACCTCTTCCTCGCGATAGGTGAATTCCCAGTGGCCGACCATGACGTCGAGACCGAGGATATTGGAAGCCTCGACCATATCGACTCCGCGTGTCCACAGCGAGGTACCGGAGCCCTGCCACAGGTCGCCGCCGTCCAGGGTCAGGGTGTTCTGCCGTCCGCCTGCTTGCGCACGTAGCATGTCGAGCAGCGTTTTGAGATGCGCGAAACCACCCGTGCGGCCGAATTTCACTGCAGCCACGTCAAAATCCAAGTAGGTGTAGGCGTAGGACTCGGGCGTATTCGCCTTGAGCCCCATCGCATCGAGCAATTTGTTGCCGACAAGGTGTGGCGGCCGCCCAAAGGCATCCCCCAAACCCAGATTGACGTTCGGTTCGCGAAAATACACCGGCTTCAGTTGACCGTGCACATCGGTGATATGCAGGATGCGTACGTTCCCCTTCATCGGCGTGTCGTAGAAGCCTTCAGGCATCATTGGCCTGCTGGCGGCCCTGCTCGCCAGGAACGGCACAGCGCCGGCGGTGGCACTCAGGCCTGCTACTTTGAGGAAATCGCGACGGTCTAGCTTCGGCATTTCGCTGTTCCCGCTTGTTTTAATCGGCCTTATCGGGTTCCGCGTCTATCTGTACGGCAACGGACACGGCCCTTGTGACAGCACCGGGGCAAAGCAACAGGCGCAAGAGTCTCACAGAGCCACGAGCCCATTTCCACACCGAAAGCCAGGTGATTGCAACCACTCTTGTCCCTACGGCTCCAACGCCAGGCTCCTGACCTGGTCTGTCGGATGATTGATAGGTGTAGCGCAACGATGTTTGCCTTGCAGCGCGCGTTCTTCGCGCTGGCCCTCTTTTGCTTGGCATCGCCGATCCTGGCGGACGTCGTGAGACCTGCCTTGATCGAGATAAGCGTGTTCAACGAGGGCCGCTTCCGGGTCGAGATTCGGGCCAGCATCGAGGCCTTACTGACCGGAATCAACGCGCAGTATCAGGATACGACGCAGGCGCCGACCTCAGAGGAATACGATCGCCTTCGCGAACTTGAGGCGGAGGAACTGGCACGGGAGTTCGCGCCTTTCCAACAGCGCATGCTGGATCTCATCGAACTGCGTTTCGCCGGCCAACGTGCCGTAGCGCAGCTCGTTGAGGTCGAGATTCCCGTGCCAGGCTATACCAAGGTGCCGCGCATCAGTCTCATCGTGCTGGAGGGCCTTGTCCCAGAACAAGCTCGCGAACTGACCTGGTACTACCCGGCCGCATTCGGGGACAGCGCCGTCCGGGTGCGCCAGGTGGATCTGGCGAATGAACGATAGTACTGGTCTCCACACCAGTGGATTCGCGACGATAGGGCCAGTGCGCCGTTCTCGCTGACCGAGGTCTATCGCGCACCGAGCTTCGTCGAGTTGGTTCCGGCATATATCGGAGCCGGATTCGACCACATTATCCCGGGCGGCCTTGATCATGTCCTGTTCGTCCTTGGCCTGTTTCTATTCAGCACACGTCTTCGGCCGTTGCTTTGGCAGGTCACCATGTTCACGATCGCACACTCCATCACGCTGGCGATGGCCATGACCGATGTCGTCGAGCTCCCGGCCCGCATCGTCGAGCCGATGATCGCGCTGTCCATTGCCTATGTCGGTATCGAAAACCTGTGGCATCGGCGGCTGCGCCGTAGCCGCCTCGCGCTGGTGTTCGGGTTCGGCCTGTTACACGGTCTCGGCTTCGCCAGCGTGCTGGCCGATTTCGGAATGCCGGAAACTGGCTTCGCAACGGCCCTGATCAGCTTCAATGTAGGTGTCGAGCTCGGCCAGCTCAGCGTCATCGGGCTTGCGTGGCTTACGATTGGGCTTCCCTTCGGTCACCGCACCAGCTACCGGCGACTGATCGTGATTCCGGGTTCGCTCGCGATCGCCGCCGTGGGGTTGTACTGGGCCTGGGAACGATTGAGTCTCTGAGGCTGAAAAACGATCGGCTGGGCTATGTAAAGAAGCCGCTGGCTCCAACGCTCGGAACTGCTGGAGTCAGCAGGCCAACTTCATATAGTTGGCAACTCTACATAGGGGTCGTAACCAGACGCCCGGTACGATGCAGGGCGAGCGGAGTCACGAAAGCGCGACGTAGGCGCAAAGTCGGGTTGGCGGTTTGTCGGCGCGCGGCTGAACCAGTTCTTGTACGGCTTTTGTCCCGAGGCCGAGCAGTGGCGGGGCAATCTCGGGCTCGGGTTACTGGTATTGCTGATGGCGCCGCTTTTCGTTGACCGCTTCCGGCACAAATGGCGCCTCGGGCTCGCGTTGATGATCGGCTATTGGCAGGGCATGGCGTTGATCATCCTACCGCAGGCGCTGAAGCTGGTGATTCCCGGTATCGTCAACACCTTCATCGCGCTGTTCAAGGACACCACACTGGTGCTGATCATCGGGCAGTTCGACCTGCTCGGCATCGTGCAGCAGGCGTTCGCTGACCCGAAATGGCCCGGTTACTCGGTGGAGGGCTATCTGTTCTCCGGACTGGTCTACTGGGCATTCTGTGTCGGCATGTCCCACTATAGCCAGGCGTTGGAGCGGGAACTGCATCATGGGCACGAGCGATGAGACTGTGCCTGGTTTTGTCCATTAGATCCCCTGACCAACCACGCGCCGGCCGAAACAGTGGCCGGCTAAGGCGTTTGCGCGTCAGCAAATTCATGCTTGAGTGCGATAATACGCCCACGCCAATAAGGCCTCGCACCGTTCGTGAAGACCCAGGCGACCTCGCCTTCGGTCGGCACGAGCATCCCGTTGCGCCGTTCATAGGCGGTCCAATGTCCCTCCCAGGGCGTCGGAACTTGCAGACCGCCCACAGTGCGCGCGCGGGCCTCGGCATGCACCGAGGCAGCCAGCCCATCGCTGCCGAAGCGAAACAGCAGCGACGCGCTGACCTCACCGTCGCTCAGCGTTACCAATGCGGCATCGCCGTCGACGGCGTCCCATTGGACACCCTGGCTCGGCAGCAGAAGGGTCGGATACCAGGGCGCCTCCGCCAGAAACCGCATCAGCTCCGCCTCGGCCAACGCCGGCATACCCTGCAGGTCGACTACCGGGACCAGACCGAGCAGCGACGCGAACAGCACGCCCTCGCCGGCGACGTAGGCATCATGTACGCGCACGGTCAAGCCTGGAAGCATGGTGATCCGCGCATCCCAATCGAACCCCGGCCGGCGCATGATGACGCGCTGCTCGGAGCGGAATGGCCGCCATTGCTCACCCGAATCGCTCATGTTGAAGCTGCCGCGCTGAGCGATGGCCGCCGCGGTGATCATGGGCTGACCGTCGGCAAGTACCATGCCCAGGTAGCGACGCACGGGCGTCGGCAGGCTATCCAGTTCGGCCACATCGAACGCGGTCGGGAAGGGAACCAGGCGCGCTGTCTCTAGGCC
>JBATTL010000307.1:0-19320 GCA_049670525.1 Thiohalocapsa sp.
ACGCAGTAGGGCTTGCGGCCCGCCTCAATCTCGTCCACGCACAGGTTGCATTTGGAGACGATGTTCTGCTCGGGGATGAATTGAGGCGCGCCGTACGGGCAGGTTGCCTCGCAGCGCCGACAGCCGATACACAGCGTTGAGTCGATGTCGACGATTCCGTTGTCTTTATGCTTCCAGATGGCGCCGGTTGGGCAGGCCGGCAGACAGGCAGGCTCGGCGCAATGGTTGCAGGAAATGTTGACCTTGTAGGCATAGACATCGGGATAGGTACCGCCCTCGGTATACAACACGCGACGAAACCGCGGTCCGGGCGGCAGTCCATTCTTATCCTTGCAGGCGATCTCGCAGGCGCGACAGCCGATGCAGTCGACGTTGTTGTGCACGAAGCCCAGTTGTTCATCCGGCACGACCGGCGTATAGGTCTCCCGCTTCCGGCGCTTGATTGCCTCCTTGATCGTCGCCCGGTCTTTATGTTCTGCCATGGGTCTGATCCTCTGCAGGCGTTGGGGAATCGCGGTCGGATCGGCGCTTCCCGTGTGGGGTTCATTGCCCCGCAATGTCTAGCCGCGAAATCGACCTGGCTAGAGCTCACGCCGAAACACATGCGCGCGGGAATTCGCGAGCTTGTCCCAGCCGGGCCTGTGCTCCAGGTCGCTGAGCCGGATGTCGCACAACACCGTGTTGTAGGCGAAGGCCCCCGCCGGACTCGGTTCGTCCAGTGTCAGCATGTCCGCGTTGCCGGAACGGTCGACGCCGTATTCGTCCAGGTCCAGCCAGGCACCCTCGTGCAGCACCAACACCCCGGGCATACAGCGCTCGGTGACGTAGGCTGGAACCACGACCCGGCCGCGCTCGTTCCAGAGTTCCACGGTATCCCCGGTCTTGATGCCGAGACGGCGGGCGTCGGAGGCATTGATGGTGACTTCCTGCTCGTAGGTCTCCCGCAGCCAGGAACAATTATTGAAAATCGAGTGCGTGCGCCAGCGCGGATGCGGCGAGATCATGTGGAACGGGAACTTGGCCGTCTTCGGGCTGTTCAGCGATTCCCAGGGCTCGATCCACTTGGGGATCGACGGGATGTGATAGCCGTACATCGTGCGGCGCCAGTCCGTCACCTGGGCCAACTGTGAGGACAGGATCTCAATTTTCCCGGACGGTGTTTCGAAGGCCTTGCCCCGCTCGATCTGATCGCGGAACGCGACATGGGGCTTATCCAGCTTGAATTTGTAGACGCCGCGCTGTTTGAACTCTTCCCACGACATGTCCACATGCTGGTGGGCCATGACCTTTGTGTTCCACCATTCGGATAGATAGGCCTCGTCGACGAGGTCCGGATTCACAAAGTAACTTCGATCGGCCTTGGGGTTGTAGGTCTTGCCGAAGCGATCTCCCATGCCGGTCTTCCCGCCGATGCGGTAGGCCAGTTCGGTGAAAATCTGAAAGTCGGTCTTGGAATCGCCCATGGGTTCGATGACCTTTGGGCGATGAATGTAGTAGTGCCCCTTGTACCAGGGCAGGGCGACGTCGTGGCGCTCGAAGTGGGTCGCTACCGGCAGCAGGACATCGGCGTAAAGACCTGAAGGGGTGATGGTGGAGTCCATGCACACCACCAGCTCCATCTTGTCCATGGCCTGGATTTCTTTGTTGATGTTGGTGAGCTGATTGAACCAGTCCGAACCCTGCCAAAAGATCCCTTTGATGTTCGGGATGACACCGTCAAGCTGGTCGTCGCGCTGCCACAGGCCGATCTCCTCGCGGGCGACGTTCGGATAATTCAGGACGCAATGCGCCCAGCGGTCGGACTTGATCGCGGCGAACCAGATGTTCGAATACTGATCATAGGGATAGGCTACGGCCTCCGCATGCCAGGCCTTACCGACACCCTCGGCCGAACCGCCGAGCACGCCGATGTTGCCGGTCATCGCCTGCAACGCCGCGGCCATCCGATTGTATTGCTCGCCGTAGGCGTTGCGCCCTGGCGCCCAGGACGCCTTCAGCGCCGCGGGCTTGGTGTCGGCGTACATGTGCGCGAGTTTGCGAATGTCTTCGGCCGAAACGCCGCAGATCTCCGCCGCCCACTCCGGCGATTTCGCCTGACCGTCATAGACTCCGAGGATGTAGTCGCGGAAATTCTCCTGGCCATTCGCGCTGCCGGAAGCCCAGACCGGCATGGTGCCGGCGTCCATGCCCTGACAGAAGCGATTGATGAACGACTGATCCTGCAGGTTGTTGGTGAAGATGTAGTGGGCCATGCCCGCCATCATTGCCGCGTCGGTGTTGGGCTTGATGGGTATCCACCAAGCGTCGTAGACGGCCGCGGAATCGGTGTACTGCGGGTCCACCAGTACGAACTTACAGCCGCGCTGCTTGGCCAAGCGCATGTAGTAGAAGGTATTACCGCCATGGAAGGTGTAGGCTGGATTCCAACCCCACATGATCATCAGCTTGCTGTGGGCGAAGGCGTCGTCCTCGTTGCCGTCCTCGATGGTGCCGAAGGTCCAACGCGAACTGGCCGTAGTGCCCTGGTAGGACGGCACAGACCAGGAACTGGTGCGGCAACTGAACATGCCAAGAAAGCGACCGAGAAGGCCTTCGATCTGATCGGATTTATGCAGAACGCCATAGGACGCGCCAGCGTAGCTCTGATCGAGCAGGGCGGTATTGCCATATTTCTGCTTGATCTCGATCATCTTGTCGGCGACGTAATTCAGCGCCTCGTCCCAGCTAATACGCTTGAATTTGCCCTCACCGCGTTTGCCGACCCGGCCCATCGGGTAGAGCAGACGCTCGGGAGAATAAAGACGCTGACGATAGGAGCGGCCACGAAGACAGCCGCGCACCTGCGGCTCCCCCTCCGTGTCCTTGCCGAAAAAGCCGTCGCGCTGATAACGGCCGTCGTCTGTGGAGATGCGCACGATGACGTCGCCCTTTTTGTGCGCCACAAGCATGTGGCGTGAGCCGCAGTTGTGGGCGCAACTGGTGACAACGGTCTGCAGCTGGTCGTCACGCGGGTAGGGCTCATAAGCAAAGGCGCTCGCCTCCTCGGTTCTTAGCAGGCCACCGGCGCCAAGCGCGGCGGCACCAGCCGCGGTGGACTTTAGAAAGCTCCGCCGGTTGAGATTCAGGCGAGCTTCCAGCGCGGAATGGTCGGCGTGCTCTGTCATTGATTTTTCCCCTGGGAGTGGCTGGGGGGCTGACTATCTTGCCCGGACGGTGCCGGCTGCGAAGTCGGCGGGGATTGTGGTGCCGACGCCTGCTGCGCCTCGGCGACGCCAATTAGGAAGCGAGGCTTGGAGTCGGTCGGGCGTCCCTTGGCCCATTCAGGCGTGGGTTCTACCATCCCTGGCCAGCTGTGGCGTGGGTAGGGATAGCTGATGCGATACCAGGGGCGACCGCCGTGACAACCGAAGCAGACATCCTGCTTTTCCGTTGCCAACTTCTCGATGGCCGCTGGTTTCAGGTAATTGACGTTGTGCCGGTTGGTGCGGAAGGTCACATGGCACAGCAAGCAGTTGTTTTGAAAAGCGGTGCCGTATTCCAGCCAGGGTCCGGGGACTCCCATGTTCTGGTAAGGGAATTGCCCGTGACAGAGCAGGCAGATGTTTGGGTCGACCTGCTTGCGCATTGTCAAGGTCGGGTCGCCGTCAGCGTGGGACATACCGGTCTCTTCACGCGGATCGTTGCCCAAATGGCAGGTGTTGCACTTCAGGTCCATCACCTGATTGGCGTATTCCGTGGCCAGGTGGCGGCGATGGAAGCTGTCCTCCTCTCCCGCATAGGTATCGAGGGTCTCATACCAGGCCAAAGCCTCGCTTGCCTTCACACCCGCGGGAGATTCCGCTCGCACACTATTTGCTAGCACTTCCGCATGACAGGCGAGGCATTCCTCGTTCGAAGCTTGCTCGCTAGCCGGTTTGAAATGCAGCGGATGCCATCGTGCTTGTTCGTAGCTGAGGTCTTTTCCGGCCGGAGTCTCCGCATGCGCTGATATTCCGATAAGAGCGAGCAAGATCGTCATGAGACTGGCCTTCGACATCAGAGGACCTCCGCATGAGGTTGGGCACGATCCCTCGGCCTTATCCCGTGTTAAATGTTTGCGCTCACTATTTATTCATCTGCTCGGCTCGGACGCTCAAATCTCGCGGCAGACTGTATGATTGCCGCGCCCCGAAGACCGGGGCTGCGGCGGCTTCGTCCAGCACTTCGCTGTGCTGGATCGAGCATTAGAGCGAGTCTTCGCTCTACTTAGTTGGAAGGGGGTGTCCAGCCCGACATGCCGCCCATACCGCCCATGCCGGACATACCGCCCATGCCGGACATACCGCCCATGCCGCCCATTCCGGACATGCCACTCATGCCGGTTGGGACCCAAACCCAACCGCCCATTCCGGACATGCCGGACATGCCGCCCATTCCCGACATCCCGGACATGCCGCCCATCCCACTCATGCCGGACATTCCGCCCATACCTGACATGGGATAGAAGAAGATCGACCCCTCAGGCGTGATCTTGAAGTAGCCGGACATTCCGCTCATGCCGCCCATGCCCGACATTCCGGACATTCCGGACATTCCGGACATTCCGGACATTCCGCCCATGCCGCCCATGCCGCCCATGCCCGACATTCCGGACATTCCGCCCATGCCACCCATTCCGGACATACCATACATCCCGGCGGGTACCCAGTAGCCGCCCATACCCGACATGCCACCCATGCCCGACATGCCACCCATACCCGACATGCCACCCATGCCGGACATGCCACTCGGGACCCAAACCCAACCGCCCATTCCGGACATACCGGACATACCGCCCATGCCGGACATGCCGGACATGCCATTCATGCTGAATGCCGCAGTTCCGCTACCGGCCAGGGCCAGCCCAGCGATCGCGGAAACGGCGACTTTTTTAAACCTCATCAGTGACAAGCTCATTCGGGGGTTCTCCTCGGTCTCGCTTCAGGTAGTGGGAAATTCAAAGGTCGTGGACATACCAACCACGGATGTCGTAGCGACCAGGCATTCCCGGATGGTCGAAAGGGGTGTGCCAGTTACCCTGGTCCTCAAGGAAATTCAGACTGGTGGGGTAGGGCCGGGAGATCCCGGTCAATGCCACGGTGAACCAGCCCTCAGGTTTCCTGACTTCGCGGATCACTGGTGCCCCGGCGGGTCGTTCGGACGGCTGCGTCCCGGCAATCGGATATCCCGAGTCTGCCAGGGCGATTCCACCCTGCGCCGAGATCATGCCGATCAGCACCGCTGCCATGGTGGCTCCGCTTCTCACCTAGTAACCTCCTCTATGCTTCGCGTCACGAACAAGGCATCTTGAAGACGCGGCCTCGCAATTAGCTTGCCCCGCTCAAGGCGTCCTGCCGTGGCCGCCCTGCGACTGCCGATTCGTGAGCTTGCAACCACGGGGCCATGTTTCGATGGACAGCCGTTACTCTTTGTTTTAATTGTATTTATAAGCGCACTTCTCCTGATCGCCATTGTCTAGGCATCGACGTTACCTGACGATCTGTCAGCAGAATTCGCTTATGTTCACAGCGTTTAGGTGTCGCGATCCTCTGTCGCCGGCCCGCCATCTAAGCCCTGGGTTGCGGCTTGTCTTCAAGCAGTACAGCGACATACGCGATTGTGCCGTCGACTTCGACCTGGGACGGACTGATCTCAACGACGGACTATTCGGGGCCTGCCAATCTGGCAGAGTGCGCTGTGATGGGGTTCGAAGACGCACACTCGTGGCGTCTCTGACCGGCTCTGAAAGGCTCTCGTCAGGACCTCCTGTCATTGCTGTTGACCAAGACGGGCCTGACAGAACGTCACCCCCATCCGGTCGAGGTGCGGAGACCGGGGGCTAGCCTCGGTTCTGAAACCTACCTGCCTTTGCGCGCGCGCCGATTTAGGGTATCTGCCGGTACCGCCTGTCGGTAACCGATCCTGGCCATGGGCAACGGACCTCCCTATGGGTGGATCCACTGATGGCAGCCTGGCCAAACGTCTGCTATTCATTTGGAATTCAATTAAAAACTATCCGGTTATGTGCTGGGTCGGGATTCCGCATGACATTCGCAACATCCTGCGGTCGATGACTTGGAGCGTCAAAGCCAGGTCCGCGACGCCGAGCCTTGGTTGAGCGTGGGCAGTTTGGCCCTGTGATTCCCATGTCCACGTCCGCGACTTGGCCTCGGTTCTTTTTTCAGATTCGGTGCAACAAGCGATGCAGTGGCTGACGAAGAGTCTGAACCGAAAATTCGCTGCGGGAACCGCGGCGGGCCTGCTCATGAGCTCCCTATTCTTTCTAGTGTTGTTCATGAGCCTGTACCGCGGGCAGCTGGAGCGCGAGCGCAGTGTCGCGGCCGATCAGGTCAGTCGGCTGGTTCAAGCGTCGCTCAGAGGCCTTATGCGGGACGGCGATCTTGCCGGTCTAGGCGACCGGGTCCGGCGCCTAAAAGAGGAAGAGGGCATCTTGGACGTCAAGATCGTCGACCTTGACGGTCGTATCCGCGTCGCAACAGATGAAGCCAGTCTGGGTCAAGTCGTAATGCCGCCGCAGGGGCGCATACTTGGCCATGGTCTCGATCTGATTGACGATGAAGCCGGCCGTTCGGTGCTTCGCAGTTCCAAACCCATTTCGGGACCAATTCCGGGTTCTGAGTCGCACAAGGAACCTAGTTATACGGGCGCTGCGCAGAGCGCGCCGTCCGCAGCAGAAACACCGATGGCGGATCAGTCCGTGGGCGGGACGCTCTACGTGGATTTCGACGCAACACCGATCCGCCTAAAGGCACGCACCACGACGTTGTTTTTAATGGGGTCCGGTGCGCTCATTGTCCTGATCAATTTGGCGGGTGGCTGGTGGTTCATGCGTCGTTACGTGGTCCGACCGGTCGCCCGATTGTCCGAGGCCAGTCTGCGTTGGGCTGCCGGCGACCTGGACGCGCGGATCAACTTGCCGGGGCATGACGAGTTCTCGCTGTTGGCGAATCGCTTTAACGGCATGGCAGAGAGCCTTCATCACAAGATGCACGAGCTGGAGGATAAGGAGGATTATTTGCAAGCGCTGGTGGACGCCATTCCAGACGGCGTGCGAGTGATCGATGAGGATTTCCGAGTGGTGCTGTCGAATGCGAGCTATCGCCGGCAGCTGGGCTATACGGATGCGCAACCGCCCCCGGACCTGTGTTACGCGGCCACGCATGGGCGTGACAATCCGTGCCCGGGCAAACTGACGCTTTGTACCTTGAAGGAGGTCGCGGCCAGCGGTGAACCGTTGCGGTTAGTGCACCGGCATTTGCGCACGGATGGTGCGAAGTTCGATGTCGAGGTCTATGCCGCGCCGGTCCGTGTGGTCCGTGATGGTCATCCCCGGCGCATGGTGGTCGAGTCGATTCGCGATTTGCGCCAAGAGATTCGCTTCTCCCACGAGCAGCGGCTTTCGGAACTCGGCCGGCTCGCGGCTGGTGTCGCCCATGAGATCCACAATCCCTTGACCTCGCTGCGCATGGCGTTGCACGCCGCGGAGCAGATCAACCAGGCGCCGGACGCGGATCGTGTCAGATTGGCAGAGAATTTGACCCTGGTCATGCAGCAAGTGGAGCAGTGCGAGCGTGTCACCGAGCGATTACTCAAGCTGAGTATGCCGCCGTCATCGCAGCCCGAGCTGGTGGAGTTGGAGTCGGTGCTCGACGACACGCTTAAACTGGTCGCATGGGAGGCCGAGACCGGAGGTGTCAGGACGGAGCTGCGAATCGACGGTGCGCCCCCACGGGTGCTTGCCACGGACAGCGATCTGCGCATGATGGCGTTGAATCTGGCACAGAACGCCTGCCACGCCATGCCTCGCGGCGGTCACCTGACCGTATGCTGCGGCCGCGACGACGCGCATGTTGTCCTGTTATTCGAAGACACCGGCGTTGGCATCGACCCCGGAGACTTGCAGAGCATCTTTGAACCATTTTTCAGTCGCCGCGCCGACGGTGTGCGTGGCACCGGCCTGGGCCTACCAATCACCAAGGCAATCATCGAGAGCCACGGCGGCACAATCGATGTCGATAGCGCGCATGGTGAGGGAAGCCGCTTCACCGTGCGCTTTCCCGATGCCGATGCCGATGCTGTTCCCAGAGTCGATATTGATGCCGTTGCGGCGGAGGTCTGATCTGTGGCACGCAAGATCCTGATCATTGAGGACGACGTCGTTCTCAATCGTCTGCTGAGTCAGCAACTGATTGGTCTCGGCTTTGATGCGGTAGGTGCGCGTTCCTGGAGCGAAGCGGACACCTATTTGGCCCTTCACGAACCGCACCTTATTATCACCGATGTGCGGCTCGCCGATGCGGACGCGTTGGAGCGATTGTCCGAGCTTGTCAAAGGTCACCCCGTAGTCGTCCTGACAGCCTATGGCTCTGTGCGGGATGCGGTTTCGGCCATGAAAGCGGGTGCGTATGAATACCTGGTCAAACCAGTCAGTCCGGACGAATTGGCACTGGTGGTGCAGCGGGCCCTGGAAGACGCGGCACTGCGCAAGGACCACCGTTTCTGCAAGCAAAGGCTCAGGGCAAGGGACTCGACAGCAAACTTCATGGTGGGCGTCAGCGCGGCACTCCAACGGACCAAAGAGACCGTCGCGATTGTGGGACCTTCTGACATTAATGTGCTGATTCAGGGTGAAAGTGGTTCCGGTAAAGAGCTAGTGGCCCGGGCAGTCCATGAAAACAGCGATCGGGCGCGCCGGAATTTTGTTCCGGTGGACTGCTGCACCTTGCAGGAAAAACTGTTCGAATCTGAACTGTTTGGCCACGAGAAAGGCGCTTTCACCGGCGCGGATCGGCTCAAGCGCGGCTTGATCGAAGGAGCGGAGGGCGGCACGCTGTTCCTCGACGAGATCGGCGAGATCGACGGTTCCATACAGGCGAAACTGTTGCGAGTGCTTGAGACGGGAGTGTTTCGACGCGTCGGCGGCACCAAGGATCTGAACGCCAACGCGCGGGTCGTGGCGGCCACCAACCGGGATCTGGCGTCCATGAGTAACGACGGCGACTTCCGCTCGGACCTGTTCTATCGTCTGAGCACCTTCGTCGTCGAGGTTCCTCCGCTGCGGGCGCGTCGTGACGATATCCCGTATCTGATCGAACACTTCGTACAGCATCACAACTTCTCGCGGCGCATCACAAAACGCCTCTCGCCCGAGGCGCTTCGCCGTCTTACCGCCTACGATTGGCCAGGCAACGTGCGCGAACTCAAGAACGTCATCGAACGCGCCATTATCCTGTCCCGGGACGCGGGCATGATCGGTCCCGAGCACCTGACATTCAGCAATGGCGGTGGTGTGAAGTTCACGGTCAGCTTCGATCATGACCCGACGCTGGAGGAGTTACAGGGTGAGTACCTGCGCCTGCAATTGCTGAAGCAGTCAGGCCGCCGTGCCAAGGTGGCGCGGGTGCTTGATGTCAGCGAGCGAAACATTTACCGACTGATCCGCCGCTACGGGCTCGCCGACGCCTGAGCCGGAATGCCGATCTGGTCGCTGGCAGCGACACCGCGGACACAGGGCGCGCTCACTGATGGGTTGCGGACCGAGCTATCGTGCCAGGCGTGCCAGTCGCCTTTGGTACCAGCGCATGACGCCTAGATGCGCGAGCGCCTGGGTCGGGACGTAGAGGTACCAGGGAAGGGCGGGTGCGAAATCGTGGATCGCGGTCATCGTATAGCGCCCTTCGAGCAGGGTCTGGAACTCGAAGCGTGCCTCCCCGGCGCCGTTCTCTCGGGCGAGCAGGCCGCCGACGATGCGGTAAACCTGCCGCTGCGGAGAGCTGTCTTCGGATGCGAGGCTGAGGGAGAGCAAACGTATGCGCGGGACGCGGACGTAGACGTCAACGCTGCCGTTCTGGTCGATGCATGTCATCACAAGGGGCCAGCAACAGCTGCCCAGCCAGCGGAAATAGTTGCCCGCAACCCAAGCGGCGTCCTGACCGGGAGGCAAGAGTACCCGCTGGATCGAGCGCACCAGTGACTGGCTGCGCATCAAATCGCGGTCGTGCTCGCGCACTCGATGTCGCGGATTCGGCAACAGACTTCCGCTGACGGGGTCGATAGCGCGTTGAAGGGATGCGCTAAACCCGATCGCGTCGGGGGCGATCGCCTGCTGTACCGGATTATCCCGCATGACCGTGTCCTGGGGCAGACTCTCGACGACCGAGCCTACCATTTGTGCGGGTGCACCGCTCGCGAGGCGTGCGGTTGCCGCTGCCAATTTGACCGGCAGGAAAGGCACCCTGACGAAGGCGCGGCGAACGCCGAGCACCTCGGCGGCTTCGCGTAGCATTTGCTCATAGCTCAATGGAACGGCGCCGCCAATATCGAAGGCGCCTGCGAATTGCTTCGGCTTTCCAAGGCAGTGAAGGATAGCGCGAACCAGGTCGTCCAACGCGATGGGCCTGGTTTGGGAGCCGGCAGCCGGTGGCAACAACAGCAGCGGTAGGCGACGTACCAGACCGAGCAGCAGCTCCGGCCCGGTACCGCCGGGACCGACGACCAGGCTTGCCCGCAACGCCGTCACTGGCGTGCCGCGGGAGCCGAGCACCATCTCCACTTCGCGGCGACTCCATAGCAAGGGCGAGAAGCGAAAGCTCCCCGGCATGACCCCGCTGACGAAGATGATCTGCCTGACGCCGCTGTCCGCGGCGGCACGGGCGAAATTGTCGGCCAGCACCAGATCCATGTCCCGCGGACTGGCCTGCGTGAGGCGAGATGAGGGCGCGAGGGAATGCACCAGATAGACCGCATAGTCGATCCCGGCAAGACCAGCGAGGACGTCGTGATAACGAAAGAGATCGCAATGCTGCCATGTGACCAGACCTGCGGCGTCAGGGGTGTCGGCCCGCGCCGGGGAGCGCGTGAGCCCGACCACCTGATAGTGCTTCGCCAAACCTGGACAAAGGGCGGTACCGATGAAGCCGCTGGCGCCGGCAATGGCGACGCGAGGTCGTTTCTCGGGATCAGGCGGTTGCATGACGGTGAACTACCGCCCGATCATGACGCAGCTTTCAACGCGGCGACATTGTCTCCAGCGTCTCGCCGGAGGTCCGGCTCGGAATCCGCGCCGGTCTCCGCGCCGGTCTCCGGGGCGGAATCCTGACCGGATGCCGTGTTCCTCGGCTCTGGCGACTTACCGCGCAGCACGCGCTCGATAGCCTTCTCATTGCGTGCCAGGTAGATCGTCAGCTCCTCGAGGTCCGAATCCGGCAGCTCCGGCAGCACTTTGTCATCTCGCAGCAACTGCGCAAGCCGGTCCGCGTTCTCCAACGCCTTATCGTAGGCGTCGGCTGCCTTTTTGTCGGTTGTCCGCAATCTCTCGACTCCCTTCTGGTCTTTGACGATGTATTCGATTTCGATCATGGTGTTGGGCTCCGTGCTCGGCGGGTGTTCGCTCACCGCTTGGATCGAGCGGCGCGGCATTATATCGGGCGCCTGCGCGAGACTCGACCACTACGCCGCGGCTCGTGGCATCGAACCTGGCCCGCGTCGGAATGCCCGCCGCGGATCGTCGCGCTTGAAAAAGCGTGATCCGGCTTTCAACCTCCAGTAACGTAAGAACCCAAATCCCCGCGCTCCTGCGGGCAGGCAGTTCCGCCCGATCGACTTCAATAAGGTTTCTACCCATGATTTCCGAGCAGATGAGCGCGCGTCTAAACGCGCAGATCAACAGCGAGTTCTATTCGGCCTACTACTACCTGGCGCTGTCCGCCCAGGCCGAGTCGAGCAACTTAAACGGCACGGCGGCGTGGTTCATGGCAAAACATGCCGAGGAGATGACTCACGCGCTGAAGATCTACCGATACTTGCTTGATCAGGACGCATCCGTCCGCCTGGGCGCGGTTGCGGAGCCGCCGACGGAGACAAGCGGCGTCTTGGCGATGTTCGAAGACACCCTCGAACACGAAAGGGAAGTGACCGCCTCCATCCACGGCCTGGTCGACCACGCGCTGTCCGAAAAAGATCACGCCACCAACATCTTCCTCCAGTGGTTCGTGACCGAGCAGATCGAGGAAGAAGCGACGGTAAACGACATACTTGGTCGACTGCGCACGTTTGGCGATCAAGGTCAGGGTCTTCTGCTGATCGACAACGAACTTGGCGCCGCCGCCAAGATCATGGGACAGTCGGCCTCGGCGGCTGCCACGACCGCGGCGGCATGACGTCCTCGGCGCAGGCGAGGCGGGTCGCCATGGGCAAAAAGGCCGGCAAGTGCTGTAAGAAGTACAAGAAGGGCAAACGCTGCAAGAGCTGCCCAGGCAAACGTGGCTGACAGTCTCGGACCCATCTGACGATGGGGCGCCGGACTACGGAACTGCCGCTATTGCGCGGCATTACGGAGTATCGGGGTTATATCGGCCCGCGGTCGAATCGATGGCCAGAAGCGCATCAGGGGCAAAGATGGGTGCTGAATTCATGCAGGGCCGGCGGTCGGTGGCGGCTGCCGGTTTTTTGGCGCTGTTGTGCGGCGCAATATCTTCACTCGCGGCGGACGATGACTGGGCGGACGGGTTTCTCGACGAGCCTGACCTGATGGCACTGACCGACGCGGTCAACGAGGGTGAACTGGAGTTTATCTCTGCCGCGGCGGCGGATGGCGCACACGAGCATCTGAACCGCATCCGGATCACCAGCGACAGCCTTGCGCAGGGCTGGGTCATGCTGGAGCAATGTCACGAGAACATCGATGTGGTACCAGCCGCCCAGATCATGTTCAAGGCGGGTCGCGTTCGTAAGCTGGAGATAGCCTCCAGCAGCAACATCGGACGGGCCTGGGTCGAGGGGCATAGCGTCCAGCTCGAGGACATCACGCAGCACGCCAGGCTTTGCATTCGCGGCGAAAGCCAGGCGTTCCAGCGCTTAGGCGACGGCCACTATCGGCTGCGCAACGGCCCCTACATGCGGCGTTTCCTGGACGGGTATTACCCGATGCGGGTCGCGCTTAGCATCGACTACCCCGCGGATCAGATCCGCCTGGTTGGGCAGTCACCGACAAGTCAGCCGGGCTTCGACGTGCGTGAGCGCGAGCACGGCGTCGAGGTGGACGCAACATTTGAGGGTCGTTTGGTCACCTGCTTCGACTTTTGCGATCGCCAGGCCGGCGATTGCGCAGAAATGGCGTCTGATTGCGTTCCCTGAAGCCCGATAGGTTCGCCGAGATTGCTCGAGACGTCCAAGGCGACGCTGTACACATTGAATACATCACCGGGGATGACAGTGCGCATCCATACACTGTTGAACCTCGACTGTCAGGTGATCGATGCCCGGGAGCTGCGCCAGTAAGCCCTTGTAGTGCGGGGTAGGGTCCGCCGAACGGCCGATCAACCGCTGATCTCGGAGGCACGCCGCACACTCCCTCAGGATCAATGAAAATGGTGCACGAACCTCAGATTGAACCGCGAGCCTTCCGGCCGGTTCTTCGCGCTGGTCTCCCAATAGGCGTTGACGAACAGGTGATCGTGCTTCGAGAAGTGGTAGAGCAGACCTGGACCAAGCCCGAGGACTTGCTCCTCGCTATTCCTCAGGTTATTGCCGTCGATCTTGCTCTCGGTGAACTGTTTGAGAAAGTACCCGTTGATCCCAATGCGTAGTCGGTTCGGCAGCACCTCGTAGGCGCTGGCGAAGTTGGCATGGACTGCCTGGCCGGCCTGGGTGTCGTTAGCGAACAGCGGCTCGTAAGGGTCCCCGTTCTTTGCGTTCCAGAGATAGTGAAGCCGCCAGGAAGCCGTCCATTTCGGCGTCAGAAACGCGGTTGCGGCCCAATAGGGATTGAACGAAAAGAAATTGCTGCCTGGGTTCAATGCATCGTGTGCGTCGTAGTCGCCGGTCGGAAAGATCATTTGCAGTTCGACCCGTTGCATAAATCTTGGCCCGTTGGGACCCATGACGGGATCCCATTGCAAATAGGGCCCCACCAGCAGATCGCCGAGATTGGCGCTATTCGCGGAGAGGGCGAAGTTGTCCTTCGGGTCGAGATCGAAGCCGACGTAGGGCAGCATCAGATTCATGCCCCATTTGCCGCCAAGCAGCAGGGGTTGGTCAGATTGATAGACGACCTGTGTCAGACCAATATTCGCATCGACCTCGGCCTTTTCGAGACCACTCGGGGTCGGTAGCCGCAGATCGCCGCCATCGAAATCTTTGAGACGCCCGTTGCGATACATCTGCACATACTGTTGCACGTACCATCCCGGTCCCGAGGGCGGTGCTCCGTCGAGGAAGCTCGTGAAACCGAGATTGACCGCTGGGAGCTCGTAGGCCTGCGCCATCGACCCAATCGCCAGTCCCACCCCAGTCAACAACCACCGTACAACTTTGCCTGTCATGATCCCGACCTACTGATATTAGAAATCGCTGAGGGTGCGTGCGCATCCTCAGGCCAAAGCGACACAATCATAAGGGTTTTGCCAAGCCTGACAAAAGGCGAGCATGGGGTCCGACACAGAAGGCGGGCGTCAGGACAAGTCAGCGGGTATGAAAGTTGACAGAAATCGCCTAAGCGCACTGCAGGCCGAAAAAAGCCCTCCGATTATCGGTGCAAGCGTTCTGGTTTAGGAAAAACTTATCACAGGCATGGCATTTCAGGAAAAGCGCGAAAAACGATATCGTCAAAACGACAATCGAAAAAGCTGGCTTAGATATTGCATATGCGTCAGGTCGAAGGTTGGGCGTAAATAATGCTTCAGTCAATGTAGTCGTTGTCTAAGTGAAGAGGTTATCGGTCTTGCGATTTCCAAGTCTGTTTGGTTGGGTTTTTATCTTTCTGGCTTCCAATGCACATAGCATCGACTGGAAGGAAATCAAAGATGAGGCATCATCCGGCATTGTCCGGGTATACGTTGTTCACGAGACCAGAGAGCACCTCAAGCCCTACCGTCAGGGCGATCTGGCGCAGCGTATGGGCACGGGGTTTTTCATTGACGAGCGCACTCTGGTCACCAATCAACACATTGTCGAGGGTGCACGTTCCATTAAGGTTGAAGGAGTGCGCAGCAAAGAAAAATTCACAATGCGCTTAGCGTCCAAACCGAGCATTCGGTTTGACCTGGCAACGCTCGAGTTCGCAAACCAAACTGAGCGTGAACGATTTCAGCGGATCAATGGTCCTACTCGTTCACTCGAATGGGCCACCTGGGACGAGGCCCGGCCCGGTGGTGAGATTGCCGTACTTGGTTTCGGCAACAGCGAGAAGCTCGTTGCCACACAAGGCATCATTTCCAGCTGGGAACCACGCCACGATCTCTATCAGCGCCGACTCGATCATGTCACTTTGATCAGGACCGACGCTGCCGTGAATCCGGGTAACAGCGGCGGTCCGGCGATCAGCCCAGAGGGTCGGGTGATAGGCATCAGCGCACGCTACGGCGCCGGCGAGAACATCGGCCTATTGATTCCATTTAGCACCGCGAGGCAGGTTGTATCGGTTATGGCGGAGCAAGGCCGGTTTGTCAAGACCAACACCGGAATCATTTCGTACAATCTCAACCCGGTCTCGCGTAAGGCGTTGCAGGTCAGTGCAGAACAAGCCGGCTTGGTCGTCTCGCATGTGCTCGAACAGAGTCCGGCCGCGGACGCCGGCATCAAGCGCTGGGACATCATTACCGCGATCGATGGCCATGCGATCGACCACGGCGAGATAGACCATCCGGTTATTGGCAAAGTGCCCTGGTGGTTCGCGGTCAATACCGCACCACCGGGGGGCAGCCTGAAGCTCGATATCAAACGCAAGGCGGTAGGCTCAACGATTGACCTGGTGATGAAGCCGATCGAGATGCCGCGTATCTGGTTGCCGACCGAGGGTGCCGATTACCCGTTGGAGTGGGGATATCTTGGTGGTCTGGTCATCACCGAGGTAACACGTGAATTGCTGGAGAAGATCGAAAGCGTCGGCAATTGGCGGTGGGACCTGGTGAATGACGCCGCACCGGGCGAAAAGCTCTTTCTGGTCACCAGCATCGAACCCGATACTCAGGCAATGAGTTATTCGGAATACGGTTTGGACCTGCTGCAACTCAGGGTTCTCGCCATCGATGGCCGTCCGGTTGAAGACTCGCTCGTTGAACACCTCGACCGCCTGTATGCGGCGGTAGAGCAAGGTAGCGCACCGCCATTCGTCACAATCGAACTGGAAAAGCATATCTCGATACAGTTCGCCACTGATCAGTTGATCGCCGATATGGCTGGGTTGGAAGACCGTTTCCCAGGTCTTGTTAAACACGCCGTCCGGCCCCGCTCCGAAGCCGCTGCAAAGCAAACCCAAAAGATCTCGCGAGGCACGACGCACCGGTGGCTGCGTCATGTGCGGGACCCGTTCGAACCCGACGACTGATCGCGAATAAGATGTTCGATATGCGCTTTTTAGATCGGAAGGAGCCCCCAGCGGCGGGAGTGCCGTCCTGCTGGTGATACATTTTGGGACGTCCAAGCCGCCAAAGTGACTGGCTCGTGGACAGCCTTTGTGCCCGCGTTTGCCCCGAAATCGGAGCCGTCCCCGACGTAGAGATCCGCACAGCCGTCAATGGGCTCAGGACAATCCGATGCCAATTGGCGCTGTGCTGTCGAGGACTTCCAAGACCGATCTCTTGAACTCACGCCAGGTCGAATCGATCCAGATTCATCACCTTATTCCAGGCCGCGACGAAGTCACGCACGAAGACGCTTTGGGCGTCACTGCACGCGTACAACTCGGCGAGCGCCCGCAGCTGGGAGTTCGAGCCAAAGACGAGGTCCACGACGGTACCGGTCCACTTGCGCTCACCCGTCATGCGGTCAACGCCTTCCAATACACCCTCGGTGGAGGATTTCTGCCAAGTCGTGCCCATGTCGAGCAGGTTCACGAAGAAGTCGTTGGACAGCGTTCCGGGGCGCTTGGTGAACACGCCGTGCTGGACTTGGCCGACATTCGCGTCGAGGGCGCGCAGGCCGCCGATCAGCACCGTCATCTCCGGCGTAGTCAGCGTCAGCAGTTGCGCCTTGTCGACGAGCAGCTCGGCCGCATAGCCCTCAAGGCCCTTGCGTAGGTAGTTTCGGAAACCGTCGGCCTGAGGCTCCAGTGGCGCGAAGGAGTCGGCGTCGGTCTGCTCTGCCGAGGCGTCCATGCGCCCCCGCGCGAAGGGCACCGTCACGTCTTGGCCTGCCTGCTTCGCCGCGGCCTCGACCGCCGCGTTGCCGGCCAGCACGATCAGGTCGGCGAGTGAGATTCGCTTACCGCCGGACTGCGCACCGTTGAAGTCATTCCGGATGCCCTCGAGTGTCGCGAGCACTTGCGCCAGCTGGGCCGGCTGGTTGGCTTCCCAGTCTTTCTGCGGGGCGAGGCGGATGCGCGCGCCGTTGGCGCCGCCGCGCTTGTCGCCGCCGCGGAATGTCGAGGCCGAGGCCCAGGCCGTGCTCACAAGCTGCGGGATGCTTAGGCCCGAGGCGAGGACCTGGGCTTTCAGGGCCGCTATGTCCTTTTCATCGACCAGTGGATGGTCCACAGCGGGGATCGGGTCCTGCCAGATTAGCTCCTCGGTCGGCACCAGCGGGCCGAGGTAGCGTGCACGCGGACCCATGTCACGGTGCGTCAGCTTGAACCAGGCGCGGGCGAAGGCGTCGGCGAGCTTCTGTGGATTCGCCATGAAGCGGCGCGAGATCTTCTCGTAGGCCGGGTCCATGCGCATGGCCATGTCGGCCGTGGACATGATCGGGGCGTGGCGCTTGTTCGGGTCCTGCGCATCGGGCACGGTGTCCGCGCCCGCGCTACCCTTCGGCTTCCACTGGTTGGCGCCCGCGGGACTCTTGGTCAGCTCCCAGTCGTAGCCGAACAGCGTCTCGAAGTAGCTGTTGTCCCATTGGACGGGCGTGGGGGTCCAGGCGCCTTCCAGACCGCTGGTGATCGCGTCGGCCCCCTTGCCGCTGCCAAAGCTGTTCTTCCAGCCCAGGCCCTGCTCCTCAATGTCTGCGCCCTCCGGTTCCGGGCCGACGTTGGCCGGGTCGCCCGCGCCATGAGTCTTGCCGAAGGTGTGGCCGCCGGCGGTGAGCGCCACGGTCTCCTCGTCGTCCATGGCCATACGGGCGAAGGTCTCGCGGATATCCCGGGCCGATCCGAGCGGGTCCGGGTCGCCATTCGGGCCCTCCGGGTTTACGTAGATCAGGCCCATCTGCACGGCGGCGAGCGGATTGGCGAGCTTGCGGTCGCCGCTGTAGCGCTCGTCGCCCAGCCACTGGCCCTCCGACCCCCAGTAGATGTCTTCCTCGGGCTCCCAGATGTCCGGGCGGCCACCGCCGAAGCCGAAGGTCTTAAAGCCCATCGACTCCAGCGCGACGTTGCCGGTCAGGATGTACAGGTCCGCCCAGGACAGCTTGCGGCCGTATTTCTGCTTGATCGGCCACAGCAGACGGCGCGCCTTATCGAGGTTGCCGTTGTCCGGCCAGCTGTTCAGCGGTGCGAAGCGCTGTGCTCCATGACCCGCGCCACCGCGACCATCGGCGATGCGGTAAGTGCCCGCGCCATGCCAAGCCATGCGGATGAAGAAAGGCCCGTAGTGGCCGTAGTCCGCGGGCCACCAATCCTGCGAATCGGTCATCAGCGCGTGGAGGTCCTTGATCACCGCGTCAAGGTCGAGGGTCTTGAATTCCTCGGCGTAGTCGAACGCCTCGCCCATTGGATCGGACTTGTCGGAGTGTTGGTGCAGCATCTTCAGGTTCAGCTGATCCGGCCACCAGTCTGCATTCTTCGGCGCACCAGCCTCGCTATGCTTGAGCGCTTGTTCCGAGAACGGGCAATTGGTTTCGTTGGACATGATGATCTCCTCCGGCTAGTTGTAATCATTTCGCAAATACTAAATTGGAGCTGTTGCTTCACCAGGTCAAAGCAATTCTTCCAATGGGACCGATAGCGAGGTTCAATGAAGTCACCAGGACCGCGCGGCTGGCTGGCCGCAAGCGCGCGGCGCCGGCCTCGGCAGAGCTAAGCGCAAGCGACATCGGCCACCACCTGTCGCGGCTGTGCGCATACGCGGCTAAACCGAATTCCCCAACGCAATGAACGCATGACCTGTCATTCGAGCAGGTTGGGGCGTTTCTCTGGAGACTGCGCAGGGAACGTAGAAACCGCCGTTTCTGAGGATGAAGCGTCCCGCACACCCAAAGCTGTACGGCCCGTGCCGAGTCCGAACCGAAAAATGCAGGCCGCGCCTACTGAACCGCGTTATCTTCGAAGCGCGGTGACGCTGGACGCGGGGAAGTCCGCCGCGGCGCTCAGACGGCGGCGCCTTCGCCGAAGCTCTCGGTGTGATAGCGATACAC
>JBATTL010000308.1:0-2087 GCA_049670525.1 Thiohalocapsa sp.
GTACCACGACGCGCCGCGAGCGGCTCCAGCCCGACAGGCGCAAGCTGGCCTCTGCGCCCTGCCAGCCTTGGCCGGCATCGCGCCACTGCGCATCGCGCAGCAAGCGCTCGATGAGTCGTTTGGTCCCCTTGGTCAGACGCTGCTTGAACAAGTACGGCAAACCTTCCTGCTCGCAGCGCTGCATGTTCGCCTCGGTGCCCCAGTCACGGTCACCGCGCACCAGTGCTGGCCAATGCGCGCGGCCGATGCGCTCAAGCAACTCCCACAACCCGGGCGCACTGTATTTGGAATGGGTTTGATTACCGGGCTGCACCTCGACTTCCAACACGAGCCGGAGATTGGCGATAAAGTAGGTATGGTAGCTGTGCGATGGGCGCCCGGGTTTGTGCGGGTTGTAGCCGAGCACAGCCCCCTCTTGATGACCGTAGATCGGCTTGACGGTGACATCAGCATCGAGCACCCAGGGCTCAGCGAGCAGCGGCTCGCTCACGGCCAACAGATGGCGCTGCAACCCAAGCAACCCCTTCGGCCTCGTCGAGCTTGAGCAGCAGGCGACGCACGGAGTCCTCGCTGACGACCTTCTCCATCCCCAGCAGCGCGGCGTTGATGGTGTCGCCGCGCACGGCGCTGATGTGGGCGTAGCGCTGGTGGCCGCACAAGATCGACAACACCGCCGTGCCCAACACGTCGCGCTTGTTCGGCGCATTCGGGCTGGTCCAGCGCACCGGGCATTGCTCCACCCAGGGCTCGAACAGGTCGCCGACCTTCAGATACTCGGTGAAAAACGGGAGCTGCCCGAGCGGCGTGACCGTCGCCGAGGGGTCCCATTCGACGTGTACGCGGCCACCGAACGTGTCTAACACGACCGGCCCCTCGGCCGGCACCAGCGCCCGACAGTCCGATTCAGGCCGCTTCTTGGTCGCACCCTCTGGGTGAAGAGAAAGATCATTCATTAGGCACCTCCTTGTGCCAGAATTTCAGCAATTTAGGCCGCGCTTAGCAACCTTGAACTGCTCTATTTAGGTTCATTCCGCTGATCACACGCTTGACCATGCGTCGTTGACGACCTGCCGGCAGCTGCCGTCTGCCGACACCGCCTGCGCCAGAAACATCGACACGGTCTCCGTCGGCGGGAACAGTCGTTCGCGGTGCTCCGGGAGCAACGCCTCGACGCGATCCAAGAGCTGGGGGCCGGTCAGAAGATTGAACATCGCGTAAGAATCCGCGCTGCCCGCGTACTCGCGGACACGTTTCGTTTTGTCTGTCGCAATGCGGTGGCCAGGGTGCATGCGGGCTGGCTCCTCGGCTGGTGGCTGTGGTGTCGCAACCTCCAACTTACCATCCGGCCCAGCCAGAACCCTTCGATTCTAATACAAAATCAGGCGCTTGGGCTTAATTCAGCACCATTCAAAAACGACTCTAATCGCCGATACGATTTCCTTAATCTCAGTCAACCATGCAATAAATAAGTGAATACCAAATAGTGTATGCTACGTCCGACGCAGCGTCGGTAGGGGCATAGGCAACCCAAGGCATTGGCAACCCAAGTAGGAAATTGATCACCGATGGAAAGTCATAGAGCGATGAAGGTATTTTCTGTTTTTGCGATTGGATTCGTCGTGTTGGGGGGCGGTTGTGCGCATGAAGTGACCTTCGACAGGCCGCCTGCATACGAAGTCTCCTCACCGAAACAGAATGAGGGAATTATCGCCGTCATCGACCGGAAGACTTTGACGCACGAGGTGCCGATCCGGTCATTCATGACGGGGAATGCGCACAGTTGGAAGGCCGAACCGGGCGATATGCTCCGGCAGGTAGCCGAGATCGAGCTGCCGCAGATGTTTGCAAGCTACGCGCTGACGGAATCATACAAGGAACTGCCGGGCGCTATCACACTGGTCATGACTGTGCCCAATTATCGTTTCGAGGACTTCCAGGCAAAGGTCAGAGTCACCGCAGCGGCTTATGGTGAAGGGAAGCGACAGCTGTTCCAGAAGACCTATTCCGCCGAGGGCGCTACCCAAGGTGCCAAGATGTTTTGGGGCGGAGCCTTTGCGATGAAGTCGGCGATCAGGCAATCATCATTC
>JBATTL010000309.1:0-1573 GCA_049670525.1 Thiohalocapsa sp.
ACTCTCAGGCGTGCTCGTCGCCTAAACCGACTTGGCGCCATTACCCCAAGGTAGCGGTTCAAGAATAACCGCAGCACCCGTAGGTGGCGTTAGCGCAGCGTAACCCGACATGGACAGTCAAGTTGCACCACTTGTTCTTGAACCATCCCTAGTGCTCCGCCAGGGAGGATTTGATGGATCTCACAGCGTCCCGGACGCGCTAAGGCAAGACGCAATGCACAGGTAATAGCGGGCTCTTTTTTCAAGGATTGCAACGCCGCATTGGTGCGTCTGGGACGCTCCCTTCGGGCAAGGCGGGAAGCGGCCATCTGCGGCGTTACGCGAGCTCGAAATACGATGTCGACATGTTCCAGACGAACAGCAGGGAGCTGAGTGACTGTCTATTCGTTTCGACTCAAGGTCGCGAATCCTTCTCGCGCGCACAGCTGATCACGCTCCGCTGCCTTGAGATCCTCGCGCATCATTTCGCTGACCAACTCGGCGAAACCGATCTCCGGCACCCAGCCGAGCTGCTCACGCGCTTTTCCGGCATCGCCGAGCAGGGTTTCGACTTCGGTTGGACGATAGTACCTGGGATCAATCGCAACGATGCAGGCCCCCGTGCTCCGGTCATAGCCCTTTTCGTCGACGCCTTGTCCTTCCCAGCGAACTTGGATGCCGGCTTCTTGAGCGGCCAAGTCGACGAACGCCCGCACGCTATGCTGCACGCCGGTGGCGATCACGTAGTCCTCCGGTGCCTCCTGCTGAAGCATGAGCCACTGCATGCGCACATAGTCGCGGGCATGGCCCCAGTCGCGTTTGGCGTCCAGATTCCCGAGATAAAGCCGCTCTTGCAGCCCGAGCTTGATGCGAGCCAGGGCACGGGTGATCTTGCGAGTCACGAACGTCTCGCCACGAATCGGACTCTCGTGATTGAAGAGGATGCCGTTGCAGGCATAAATGCCGTAGGCCTCGCGGTAGTTGACCGTAATCCAGTAGCCGTAGAGTTTGGCCACCGCATACGGCGAGCGCGGATAAAAAGGCGTGGTCTCGCGCTGCGGAGTCTCCTGCACCTGCCCATAGAGCTCAGACGTGGACGCCTGATAGAAGCGGGTCGTACGTTCTAGCCCCAGGATGCGAATCGCCTCCAGCAGCCGCAGCGCGCCCAAGGCGTCCGAGTTTGCGGTGTACTCCGGCTCCTCGAAGGAAACGGCGACATGGCTTTGCGCGGCCAGGTTGTAGATCTCGTCGGGCTGAACATGCTGGATGATGCGGATCAGGCTCGATGAGTCCGTCATGTCGCCATGGTGCAGGACGAACCGCTGCTCCGGTTCGTGGGGATCCTGGTAGAGATGGTCGATGCGATCGGTATTAAACAGCGAGGATCGCCGCTTGATTCCGTGGACCTCGTAGCCCTTTTCCAAGAGTAGCTCGGACAAATAGGCCCCATCCTGACCGGTTACGCCCGTGATCAATGCCTTCTTCACACTCAGCTCCTAATCGCTTGCCTGTTCTGCAGGAACCAGATGTAGGTCTGCTCCAGTCCCTCACGCAGGCCGATCTTGGCCCGCCAACCCAACGTCTGCAACCGCGA
>JBATTL010000310.1:0-5947 GCA_049670525.1 Thiohalocapsa sp.
AGGACGGGACCGATCTGAATTACTCCGCCCTGGCGCAGTGTCAGGACCTCGGCATCATCGGTGGCAACCGGACCAGCGCCAAGACCCGTGGGCTGCATCTGCATTCCACCCTGGCGGTCACCACCGAAGGGCTGCCGTTGGGGGTGTTGCGCGCGCAGTGTTGGGCACCGACCTCGGCAGCGCCCGAGAAGACCAGGCCAAAACGCAACAGACCGATCGAAGAGAAAGAGACCGATTGCTGGATCAAGGCGCTGCGCGACTGCCGCGAGGTGGCCGTTTCAGCATTAAGCTCGAGCGCCAAAGCGCTCGCCCTAAACGGAGCAAGCAAAAGGCCAAGTCCGGGCGCCCAGCACGCACGGCACAGGTCACCGTGCATGACCGGCGGGTCGAGTTCCGTCCACCGGCACCCCATAAAAAGCAGGGCCCCCTGTCGGTCTGGGCCGTCTACGTGCACGAATCCGATCCGCCGCAAGGGGTCGAACCCATCGAGTGGTGCTTACTCTCCACCTCGCCGATCGCGTCGCTGCAAGAAGCCCAAACGTGCCTGCGTTGGTACTGCTTGCGCTGGCGCATTGAAGACTGGCATCGCGTTCTCAAAAGCGGCTGCCGTGTCGAAGCCCTGCGCCATGAGACCGCCGAGCGTTTGAAACGCGCCATTGCCATCCGCCTGGCCATTGCCTGGCGTCTCATGCTCATGACGCTGTTGGGCCGGGAGTGCCCCGACCTCTCGGCCAGCGTCTTGTTCTCCGATCTTGAGATCGAGGTCCTGCAAGCATTCGCCCAAAAAAACTTTCCGCCCCCGGCTCAACTCGGGGATGCCGTGCGCTTAGTCGCCCGCATCGGCGGTGATCTTGACCGCCGCGGCGACCCACCTCCCGGTCAGCAACTGATGTGGCGCGGCCTCACGCAATTGCGGTTACTCTGTGAAGGCTTCTCTCTCCGAGAAAACTGGTCAAGCGCAATCTATGGGGCATACGCAGACCTAGCAGGCACGTGCCCCCGTTGGGGAACGAGTCGGCCGAATCTCGTGGACAGGATAGGGCAGCGCTCCGCGCGGGAAGCGCGCATCGAAATCCGCTTGCAGGATCGCGACGGTCGACCGCCTGATCTGACTTCTGTGTTTCCTGGCGTCACAGCCCGATTCCCGAACACCCCCTTGCGCTGAATCAATATCAACTATTGCTTGCCGGGTTTTTTTGGGCAAGTATGCAACCCGATGTCAAGGTACTCGCGCGCTAAAAAGCTGCCTGAAGCGTGACTGAGGTAGGGCACGAAGAGGCCTGAGAGTACCCGCCGTAACGGCATCGGACGCCGCCGTACCTCGCGTCGAACGAGAAGAACAACATAAGGCGTAGAGGTTACCGTCTACCCGGCTGATTCATCGGATCGCTGTGGCTCCGGCCCCAGAACGAGCCAAGAGCGACGAGCCGCGGAGGGGAGGAGGACCCGTGCGACCATGTTGACCTACGACATTCTGATTGTCGGCTCCGGCGGCGCGGGTCTCTATGCCGCGCTGGAGTCCCGTCTGGACGAAGACCTACAGGTCGCGGTCCTAACCAAGGTCTACCCGACCCGCTCTCACACCGGAGCGGCCCAGGGCGGAGTGAATGCGGCGCTCGGTAACCGCGATCCGAGCGATAGCTGGGAGCAGCATTGGTTCGACACGGTCAAGGGCTCGGATTACCTGGCCGATCAGGACGCCGCTGAGCTGATGTGCCGTGAGGCCCCGACCGTGGTCCGCGAAATGGAGCATTGGGGTGCCCCGTTCTATCGGACCGACGAGGGTCTGATCGCGCAACGCCCGTTCGGCGGCGCCTCCAAGCCGCGTGCCTGCTACGCGGCGGACAAGATCGGCCACATCATGCTGCACACGCTCTATGAGCAGGGTTTGCGCCGCGGTGTCGATTACTTCAACGAATGGTTCGCGCTGAATCTGATCCACGACGGCCAGCGCTGTATGGGCGTGAACGCCTTTAGTATCCGTACCGGGCGAATTTATACCATCCAGGCAAAGGCCTTGATTCTGGCCACCGGTGGTCATGGGCGCCTCTACTGGACGCGCACCTCCAACGCCTACGGCAACACCGGCGACGGCTCGGCGATCGCCTATCGCGCCGGGCTGCCGTTGAAGGACATGGAGTTCATCCAGTTCCACCCGACCGGCTTGCGTCGCAGCGGCATTCTGGTCACCGAAGGCGCACGTGGCGAGGGTGGCTATCTGCGCAATGTGGAGGGTGAGCGCTTCATGGAGCGCTACGCTCCGGACAAGATGGAACTGGGGCCGCGCGACCTGGTCTCGCGCGCCATCGAGACCGAGGTGCGTGAGGGCCGCGGCGGCCCTGACGACGAGATCTTCCTGGATCTGACCCACCTGGGCGCGGAGCGAATCCTTGAGCGCCTGCCGCAAATCCGCCAGCTCTGTATCGACTTCGAGGGCGTGGACCCGCTGGAAGAGCCGATACCGATCAAACCGACCGCGCATTCCTCGATGGGCGGCGTTCACACCGACATCAACGGCCTGACGCCGATCGAAGGGGTCTATGCGGCCGGCGAGACCGGCTGCGTCTCGGTGCATGGCGCCAACCGGCTGGGTGGCAACTCGTTGCTGGACATCCTCGTGTTTGGCCGTCGTGCCGGCCGACATGCGATGGAGTACGCCCGCCGCACCAAGCTCGGCGAGATGCCTCGCGCGTCATTGACCGAGGCCGAGACCTGTATCAAGGAGCTGATGGAGGGCGACGGCAAGGAGGGCGTCGCCCAGATTCGCCGCGACCTGGGGCGCGTGATGTCGACGAAGGCGGGTATCTATCGTGACAAGACCCGGTTGGAGCAGGCGGTGAATGAGTTGGAGGAACTCCAACATCGCTATCGGCGGCTGATGGTCAAGGACCGCAATACGGTCTTCAATACGGAGATGGTCGCGGCGCTGGAGCTGCGCAATATGCTGACGCTGGCCGAGCTGGTCGCGCACGGTGCGCTGCGGCGCACCGAGTCCCGCGGTGCGCACTCACGCGAGGACTATCCCGAGCGTGATGACGCCGCCTGGCTGAAGCACTCGGTCGCGACCCGCGGCGCTGATGACCGCCCGCAGATGCGTTTTGAGCCGGTCGTCGTGACCGAGTTCGAACCGCAGGCGCGGACCTATTGACGGCCAGCCTTCTTGATGAAAGCAGGCTCCCTTGTTGAAAGCGGGCCATGGAACCCGAGATCGCCGCGCCCTGACCGGCCAGCCTTTGGCCCTCAATCCGCGGCAGGGTGCAACTACCACCAAGCAGTATCCACCCGAGTCGGAGGAGAAACCGGAGGTAACCGATGGCACCAGAAAAGATCACCCCCGTTCGCGAAAGCATGCTGGCCAACATCCGTATCCAGCGCTTCACACCGGGCAAGGATCGCTCGGCCTATTACGACAATTTCACGCTCGAGGTCGATACCGGAATGACGGTGCTCGCCGCGTTGCGCAAGATCAAGGACGATCAGGACAGCAGTCTGACCTTCCGCGCCTTCTGCCGCTCCGCGATCTGCGGCTCCTGCACGGTGCGTGTCAACGGCCGTTCGGTGCTGGCCTGCTCGACGCAGCTGCTGCCGATCCTCAAGGATTTTCGCAAGGGCTCGGTGACCATCACGCCGATGGCCAATCTGCCTGTGCTGCGCGATCTGGTGGTCGATGTCGATCCCATCATCGACAAGCTCGCCAAGATGCATCCGTATCTGATGGAGAACCCGGAGCGGGTGCCCGAGGCGCTGGAGCGGGAGTCGCTGATGAGTCGGGATGAGCTCAATGAGTTCGACTACATGACTGACTGCATCCTCTGCGGTGCCTGCTATTCCGCCTGTTCGGCGGTCAAGGCCGACGGCACCTATGCCGGCCCGCTGACCATCGCCAAGGCGTATCGATTCTCGGTGGACGTGCGCGACAGCTTCCGCTGCACACGCGACCAAGCCGCCGTGGACCAGGGGCTCTGGTCCTGCGTGCAGTGCCGCAAGTGCATCCGCGTCTGCCCCAAGGATACGCGCCCGGCGGACACCATTCGGCGCGCCCGCAAGCTCACCATCGACGATGGGATTCAGGACACGCCGGGCTCGCGTCGGGCCAAGGCCTATGTCGCCGACATCGAGCACTTCGGCCAGGTCAACAAGCCGATGCTGCCGGTGGTGGTGTTTGGCACGCGCGGCTGGGACGCGATCGAGGCCGCCGAGGCCGGGCTGTCCAAGCATGGCATCGAGCCGACGCGACGCGTCTGCACGCTCGATGGCAAGGACGGCGCCGCGAAGGTTTTCGACAAGGTTCGCGAAATCGAAGAGCAGGAGGGCAAAGAATGACCAGTAGCGGTCCCATTATCGATGCACGCAGCCTGATCGGCGATCTCACCACCGGCGGCGAGGTCGATGGCGCGGTGGCGGTCCCGTCCGATGACGGCCGGCTGCATTACGCCTTCTACTCCGGTTGTTGTTTTCAGGGCGCCGACGCGCGTTTTTTCGACATCCTCAAGCAGGTATTCGACAAGGTCGACGTGGACCTGCATCTGATCCCGGATGCCGTCTGCTGCGGCGCCGGCGTGATCGAAGAGCGCTCAGAACTCGCCTCGCTGGCGATCAATGCGCGCAACATGGCGGCCGCCGAGCGGATGGGGCTGCCGTTTTTCACCCCCTGTTCCACCTGCTTCAATGTCATCTCGAATGTGCGCAAGCGCCTGGCCGAGGATGCGCGCCTGTTCGACAAGGTCAACGAGGTGCTGGCCGTCGACGGGGTCAAATACAAAGGCGATGCCAAACTCACCCATACGCTCTACATCCTGGCGCAGGACGTGGGACTGCAGAAACTGGCCGATCGCGTGAGCCATCCACTGCACGGTCTGCGTGTCGGATCCTTTTACGGCTGCCATACGCGCAACCCGGCGGACATCCAGGGCTATGAGTCCTCGGACAATCCCAGCTCGCTGGAAGAGGTGCTAAAGGTGCTCGGCGCCGAGATCGTCGACTACGAAACCCGCAACGACTGCTGCGGCTATCACGTCACCTGGCCCAACCCGGACCTGTCCAAGTCCATGACCGGGAACATTCTGCAAGGCGCGCAAGAGCAGGAGGTCGACCTGATGGTCACCTCCTGCCCGCTCTGCTTCAAGAACCTCGACGGCGTGCAGCCCAAGGCGCTGGCTGCAGCCGGCAAGGACTTTCAGTTGCCGGTCCTCTACCTGCCGGAGCTGGTCGGGCTCGCCTGCGGTATGAGTGCGGACGACATGAAGCTGGACTTCCACGCGGTGCCGGTCAATGTCCGGCTCTGAGGGACGCACGAGTTCTCCGCGCCCGAGGCCATTGCCCTGGGTCTTGTGAGTCACGCGAGGACGCTATAGGGCAGGACGCTCGGCGGAGGCGCTTAGTCGCTCGAAGTGGTGTACATCGTAGAATCGGCCTTGTTTCGCGACCTCGTCCGCCATGATGCCGACCAGACGGAAGCCGCTTTTCAGCAGCACCCGCATCGAAGCCCTGTTCGGCGCCATGACAGGCGCGAATAGCTTGTGGCAACCGAGTTCTGCGAACGCGTGCTCTGACATCCGGGCAAGCGCTGTCGACGCCAGCCCCTGTCCCCAATAGGGCTCACCAAGCCAGTAACCGACCTCGGCCAAGTGACTCCGCCAGCCTGACTGGAGCGTCAGGCCGATGCTGCCGACGAAACAGCCGTCCAGCTCGATCACCTTGGTGATCGTCCCCGGCTCCCGGCAACCGGTACTGATCCACCCCTCGGCGTTCTGCAACCGATAGGGATGAGGGAAGGTATCGATCAGATAGCGCGAAACCCGTTCGTTGTTCGCCAGCTCGACGAGTCGCCCGGCATCAGTCTTGCGATAATCTCTCAGGTTCAACATCGACTTTCCGATCCGATCCACTGGGCTGACGCAAGCATCAAATACAGCGAGCGGTTGGTACGATCCACGCCCTGCGCTAC
>JBATTL010000311.1:0-3075 GCA_049670525.1 Thiohalocapsa sp.
CCATTAGACTCCTCGATGAATCAGACAAAGAACTTGGCGCGCCAAGAAAGGGCGGTCAACCCGAAAAAGCCCAAGGCGACTGGTTGCAAGCGGATGCCCTGCACACCAAAAATCGAGGATGGGTCCAATGGCTGACGTCCAATGGCCGGCTCAGGCACGCGCAAGGACGTAAACACCAACAATGATGATCCCGATACCGATCACCTTGGCTAGATTCATGTCCTCGCCGAGCCAGGCCCAGGCGATCAACGCGTTGACGATGTAGCCCAACGACAGCATCGGATAGGCAATACTCACATCGACGCGGGAAAGGGCCAGAATCCAAATCCCGACACTGACCACATAGCACACCAACCCGAGATAGAGCCACGGTTGTGTTGCCAGATGCATCACGGCCGGAACCGCGGCCGACGCGCTCAACTCGATGCTGCCCGTCTCACGCACACTCGCCTTCAAGGCCAGCTGCGCGACGGCATTGAGCAATACGCCGGCCAGGACAAGACTAAAAGCGGTCGCATTCACGGAAGTGGCATCAAGATTCGTGCGCCCAAAGGCGGAAAAGCATAGCAGCACGGAGCTCTGGGAAACAGATTGGGGCGCGGAAACCCTGCAAACCGGTCTGCAAAGCGGTTCCGCGAGCACGGAGGCCGCGTTCGGCACGCGGCCCATCAGACTCCTATCGCGTGCGGCCTCTCCCCGCCACGGGAATCCGCGGCTTCGGCCGCAGCTGTCCTTCGCATGATCCGGAGACCAATGATGCGCGCTGCGCGCGTCTCAGCCCTGGAGCAGCGGGGCTGACGGCGGGGGATATCGCGGCCATCACCGAGCAGGTGCCGGCTCGGATGCCGCGCTGGTCATCACTCCGCCATGCTGTTGATCACGCCCACTCATGGACTATTTTGCGGCCCTGCTCTTGAACAGACTGACCACGACCCAGGCGCCATCGCGAGCGGCGCGGCCACGGGCTCCCCCTTCTCTACCGAGTTGCGTACACTGCCGCCCGAACTGCCGGTACAAGGATGGGCTCGCGTTCTCGGGAAGTCAGCCCGGCTCCGCATCACCACACACCGTGAATCTACCAGGGAAGCTCATACGGGCATGAACAAGCAGGCCCGGACCTGGCCGCCGCCAACAACAAGTACGTCATGCGCATCACCGGCGACAACGACGAGGGCAAGGCCCAGCTCGACAACTTCATCGACCCCGAATCCACCTTCCCGGTCGTCGCCGTGACCTCCCAGCTCATGTCCACCGGCGTGGACGCGCAAACCTGCCGCCTGATCGTGCTCGACAAGCGCATCGGCTCCATGACCGAGTTCAAACAAATCATCGGCCGTGGCACCCGTATCAACGAGGACTACGACAAGCTGTACTTCACCATCATAGACCTCCGGCGGGCTACCGCCCTCTTCGCCGACCCGGACTTCGACGGCGATCCGGTGCAGATCTACGAGCCAGGCCCCGACCAGCCGTCCATCCCACCGGACGATGAGCCGCGGGAAGGCGAAGGAGAGGCTTGGCGGGGAGGGCGACGCCGATCCGTTCGGTGGCGAGCAAGACCCGTCCGGCCCGGGCGTCACGCGCTACTACGTGGACGACGTGGAGGTCCGCGTCGTCACCAAGCGGGTCCTGTACCTTGATGCGGACGGCAAGCTCATCACCGAGTCCTTGCGGGACTACTCCCGCAAGACCTTACGCAAGGCCTACTCCTCCCTGGACGCCTTCCTCAACGCCTGAAACGACGCCGACCGCAAGCGGGTCATCCTGGAGGAGCTCGCCGACTATGGCGACCGGCCTTGGCGACGAACAGATAGTGTGCGCCGCGTTCGACCAGATGCTTGGCAAATTTGCGCTGGGTGAGCTGAGCGTCAGCGGTGATGGTTTTGGCGGTGATGTCGAGGGGTTCGAGCACCGGGATGGCCATGCCAATCTCGTTGGTGCGTTTTCGCTCGTCGCTTCCGTTGACAGGCAGAGAGCCGACTTTTTTTGGGTGTAGCAGTTCTGTGTCTGGTGTCGGACGACGCCGAGGATGTGGGTTTGACGATCCTGCGCGTCGATGGCGTGGCACATCGTCTTGTCGTCGATGGCCAGGCCTCGTCGGCCTCAGCCAGCTGTGCATGCCAGCCCTGCAATGCACGATCGAGTTCGTCGGGGTCGACGCGTGTGAGCACATCGCGGATACGCGTACGGCCAGGGACTTCGTATCGGCCGTTGCGGTAGCGGCAGCGAAAGCGCGCGCGGGCCTGCTGGCTAAGGTCCTGCGCCCAAGCGGCAATGGCTTTGTAGCCGCGTGCCCCACACAACACCGCCGCCGCCGAGACGGCCAGCACGACGGGCAAGGGATGGCGCCGGCCCTGGCCGCGGCGCGGATCGGGAAAGTCTGTGAAGAACGCCGGCAGCGAACGCATCTGCTGTGCACGCAACATCAGCTTCGGGGCTCCATAATGGTAGCGGAGATCGAGGACGGAATGGGCCAGCGGCGCCCGGGCATGAGCGATCAAGGGACGCACGAACACCAGCTTGGGAGCCTGGGTGGTGTTGCTATAGCCGGCGCGGATGCGGCGAAAACCGCGGGTCTCGCCAACCTGCAGCCAGTTGGCCGCGCGGTAGCAAGTTCCGGAGAACAAGCGAGGATCGACGAACGTTTCCAACAACCACAACGGGTGACCGAAGCGCGCCTGCCAATCGGCCCTGACACGACGTTCGCACAACGCGAGCACCCGCGAGGCGAGATTCGCAACATGCCACTCGGGCAAGATGAGAAAGCCGGCGTTGTTGGCGATCAAATACAGACGATCGTACTGATGGCGCAGATCCCAGCCGATCCAGCGGTCGCGGGCCGCGCATTTCCACGCTGCCGCATTCAGCGCCAGCAACGCCAGACACTATCCTTGCAACGTGGCAACATACCAGATCGTATGGCCGATCTTCGCCACAGCACCCAGGTAGAGACATCTGCGCTGTCGCGATTTTCGGCAGCCCGGCGCCCGCTGCCGTGAGCGCTTTGGCGGGCGAGGTGCCGAGACAGGGTCGGAAAACGGGCGAGCAGCGCGCTCGGGAGGGCGAACAGGCCCA
>JBATTL010000312.1:0-12523 GCA_049670525.1 Thiohalocapsa sp.
CGTCGGGAGTGGTCGTGACGACCTGCTTGCCCAGGATGTCTTGAAGGCGAGCGATGTAGTCGTAGGTTTCTGGCAGTTCTTTTCCGGTGTCGTGAAAGATGTATTCCATCTCAGGTACTCGGTCGCGCAGGTAGATCGCCAGAGCGGCGCTGTCTTTGCCACCGGAGAGGCTGAGAATGTGGCGGGTGATTTCGGTCAAGTGAGGACTCCGTTTCGGGCAGAATCAGGCAGGACGAGAGCGTACCCACGGCACGCGTTGCACCTTACGGTCATTCCTTTTGAACCGCCTTTTCAGTCTTCACCTCGATCTTACACCACGCTTGATTGTCTCCCCGTGGCCACCTCGCTCTCTCGGACACTTCGATACCGCACAGTGGCACACCGAACTCCATCCCGCCGTGGCACAGCGTCTGAATCACTTTATCTTGCTCTTGCTCCCCATTTTTCAGCTTCTCGAGGATGTCTTGCAATTCAGTCGTAGCCAAATCTGTCTTTGCAATTTTTTTCAGCCAGTCAATAAAATTGACCGCTGCGCTTCTAGAAAAAATGACGCGAACCTTATCCTTACCGCCACGGGAATGCACGACGGAGCAATTCGTGCCGCTAGTCATATCAAACTCAATAATTGGACGCGACTTTGTTCTTTTGACTTTCGCTGTTGCTTTCGCGCTAGTCCATAATGGCGGCGGCACATTTACACCGATCCGGCTAGCGTCCGCAAATATGCGCGACTGAAGTTCAGATGCGTATGATGGTCGCAAGGTTCCAGCGAACTTCATGTGATCACTGTCGCCATCTGCTGCCTTGTCGAGATCTTCATGCTCGAATGTCTGGATATCTTTTGCCTTCCAGAGAATCCCCATAGGCCCCCGTCCTTCGACAATCAAGAAATCCTGCAACGATGCACCTTGCGCTGCTAAATCGACCAGTTCGCCTCGCACAGCTAGTACACGTTTCGCTGCGCGTTTGCCATTTCTCATGACAAGATCGCAATTCGGAGTCAGAATCGCGAGCACGCCATTAACTCCGTTTCCGCGATCCTCCAGAAACAGATCACCCATGCGGCGTATCTGCTCGTCGCCTGGCCTCGGCTTAATAACACGGGCTCGGTCGTACATTTCCGCTAAGGCTTTACTCGCACCGTCGAACGCACCTGAGATGCCCTTGATTGCTCCATCGACTTGGTCGATCGCACCGAATGCTTCGTGATTCCATTCAACCTTCGCGCCCATCGCATCAATAACTGATTCGCCGAATAGCCACTCGAGATAATCGGATAGTTTCATGCCTTCCGGTGCCAGCCGAAATCGCCCAATATAAGCGAAATCCCGAGTGGAAAGCGCACCGATTTTGGTCCAAACTTCTTCTACAGCATTATCCATTCCCTCCTTCCATTGCCAGAGTGCCGAGTAGAGTGCTTTGCCGAACGCAAATGACTCTAAAACGGTTAGCATGCTATCTAGCGTCCCACCATCGATCGTGATCTCGTCTTTCTCCTGACTAATTTCCTTCTTCTGGACAAAGCCAAACCGGCTTGCAAAAACATTGCCACGACCCGTGGTTATTTCGGTCCGAAAATCATCAATATCGGCAATCGGATGCGATGACATCAACAAGATTGCTGGAATCTCAGCGGATGGCTCTCGTGCGCCCTCAATCAGTTGCCTCAATCGATCTAACGCTGCCTGTCGGTAGGTTCGGTGCTGTTCATGGCTGGGTTCACCATCGGGAGATAAATCAGCACCCAGGTAATAATCGACGAAGAACAATTCAGCATCCCGTGCAATTTCATCCTCATCGTCTTCCAGCGAACCGCGAAGCACTATCTGTAGAGATGATCCGCACTTCTCTAAAAGAGATTTGAGTGGCAAGAGATACCGAAGAGCGCTATTCTTTTCGGCTGAGAAAAATCCACCTGGGTCCAATTGACTATCGAGCGCTTTGATGTACTCTCGATACAGTGCATCGATTGCACTCAAGACTTCTTTAGAATCGTATTCCGAATCCTCAATTGCAGAAATAGCCGGGGCTAACAGAGAGCGATCAATATTGGGAGCGATTCCGTTCGTGTTACTGACTTTACTAAACGCCTCTAGAAAATCTCCCATCTTGTCACTTGGCACATGCGGTGCGTCGAAAGCATCGTCGATAAGCACCACACGTTGAATGCCGCTTTTCAGCAGGGCATCTACGATCATGCGTTCCTGGATCATTTCTCCCCCATGCTGAGCGTGAATCGATTGAGTCGCCCAGGACGGTAGAGCCCTTTGGTACCGTCCATTTCCAGCACCCATCCGTGATATTCTGCGAGTTGACGCGAAATATATAGACCTAGGCCGCGCCCTTGCTCAGGCGGTTTCGATGAAACGAACGGCTGGAAAATTACCTCCGCCCGCTCGGGCGCGACGCCTCCCGCATTGTCTTCCAGCATCAAAAGTTTCCGCCGTGCATCGATCACCACAATGAGCTTGGGCTGGAAACGGACCTTGTAGCCGATTTGCTGTTTCAGCCAGTAGATTGAATTGGCGAGCAAGTTCTCGAGGATCTGGATCAACATGCCTCTGACGGCCTTGACCGTCAGTCCCCTCCCTTCCAAAGTGAGCGTATGTTGGATTCCGTGGCGGCGAAACTCATCGGCATGTGCTTCGAGCACCGTCGACGCGACTTCGGCCACGTCTACGGTGGTCTTTCTCTGCCGCTTGGCTCCACTGAGGTCGTCGAAAGCGGAAACCCGCTTTTGTAGCGTCTTCAATTGCTCTTCGAGGGCAGATAGCACTGATGCGCTCGCACTCCTGCGTGCGTCGGCTAGCAACTTCAGCGTATGGGTGACGGCGCGATCGAGCTCGTGGAATATGAATTCCGTCATTAGACCGATGCCGGCAAGATGTACGAATTTCTCGCGCTCTTCCCGGGCTTCGTCGACAGCCTCGTCCAAGCGCGAAACCAGGGCTGCACATTCGCCAGCTAGCGTCATGACCTCCCGCTCGAGCCGGTCCAATTCCCAGCTGTGGTCGTCTGCGACGCAAGCCCGTAGTGCCTCCAAAGACTCTTGGACCGCCTGTCGTGTTTGGCGAAAAGTCAGCGCATCGTTTTCAGCCTCTCTCTTCGTCAACAAGTTGTTTTTGTCGGCTTCATTGACCAGACCACGCAACTCCACGTGAAGCAGCCAGAGTAATATGCTCTTTAGTGCGGAGAATGCGCCCGACTGCACTAGACCCTCACGGTTTGTCTGCTCTTGGAGTGTGGAATGGCTCGAGTGGACAGTGACCTTTCCGATCACTTGGCGGCGGTTTAGTTTGAAGCCACCTTTCCCGAAAGCGGCGACATCTAGGTCCAGCCAGTCATCGTCTGGGTCACCATAGGGCAAGATACGGAAAGCCCGCCTATAGAGCATCGGACCACCGGCCCAGTGTGCGATTTGTGCGCGCGTCGCCAACTGGTTTTCAGTCAGCCCGCTAATCGCCTCGACAACGCGCCGGTTGAACCAATACACCTCACAGGTAAAGGAACCCAAGTCCTTAAGTGTTTCGGGGTCGAGCGGAAGCACGGTCCGGGCGGCATGTCCTTGCTTGCCGCGGCGCTTGCGCACTGTCTGGGTGATCGCGCAGAGTTCCGCGCCGCGTTGTAAGACAGGCCTCTTGGCCTGACGCAACGTGTAGTCGATGAGCCCGTCAAGCACAGGCTCGTCGTTGCGGTCGAAATAGAACTGCGCCCGAAGTGTTGCGTGTGCGCTCTTCAATAGCGATTGAGGAATGGAGGGAACCAAGACGCGGTTCCCGTTGAAGCGCACTTGGAGGAGCTTGTTGGCACGTCCAGGCGTGAAAGGGTCAACCAGGCGCGCGATGCGCCCAGAAATCATCTCGTCAAAGCGGGCACGATCCCATTCGCCGTTAAGTCTGCTGATCAGTATCGTCGTGCCCTGCACGTCATCGTCATCTTTTTCCGAGCCTTCCTCCGGCCCAATAGGTATTGCGTCCAGATCCTTGTCATCTTCATGGGAGAACAGAGTCCAATCGATGTCCAGCTCGTGCCACCTGGACTCATCGCGCATCGTGGTCTCGACCCGCAGCTGATTACCTAGGCGCATGGCGGACAAACGTCCGACGCCCTTGTCACCAAGGTAGGTCGCACCCCTACTGTTCTTCGCCCGGCGAGATCTCGTTCCGATCCGCAAGAACACCTTTTCTAAGTCGTCAAACGACATACCGTGCCCGTCGTCGGCTACGCGGATCCAGTTTTGAGTGCGGTATAGCTTGGTCAGCTTCGCCTGGAAACGGTGTTGGTCGTTCTTGGCCTGCTTGAGAGCGTCGAGAAAATCGGCGCGTGCTTGAGTCGGCGCGTCATGAGGCACCGCGTTGGAGATTTCCTGGAATACTGTGCGCGTCGACGCCCCGTGCTTGAGCTGAGCCAGTGCTCGCTTGTAGCTGGAAATCGGAAGAATCACCTGGGTTTCGAGACGGATTGTCGGACTTCCGGCATCGACGGCGTTCTTGATCAGCTCGTAGATGGCAACGTCGTCGGAGCTGATGAGCTCCTTGCCCAGTTCGAGGATGGTGCGCGCGGAAATGGTGAAGGCCATGAAGTCGAATTACCTCGGCCATTATTCCTTGAGGGTGCAGTCAATAACCCAATGCGAGCGTGCATTGAGTTGATTCGCACCGCGGTCGATGGCGGAGGAGTGCACCGTTCTCAGCTCGTACAGCGCGATCTCATCCGAGCTGATCAGCTCTGCGCCAAGATGCAGGATGGCGCGGGCTGCAATCCGGAAGCTCATCGGAGCGCCGCCGCCTCACCGACGGAGTCGGCTTCCGCGTCGTTCAGGAGCAAGCTGGCGACTTGCGCGAGGATCAAGGTGCTGTCGCCCTGCTCGCGGATGGTATCGGCGATAGAGGTGGCGAGGAGCGCTTCCGGGCTGTCGGGTGCGGGGAGAGTGACGACCTTCATCACTTCATCTCCGCTGGCGGCGGTCAGCGCCAGGCGAACGGCAGGCCCTTTGCCTTCCCCGGTGAAGCTCACCGCTTCGGCTCGGGCAAACTGTCCGGCAATCACATCCACCATCGACTGCCAGCGTGCCTCGTCGGCATCAAGCCAGCGATTGGGCGTCTTGCCGACCAGGGTGCCCGCCACGGCCTCGACCCAGGTGTCGTCGGCACTTGCGCTATCGGCCAGACGTTGGGAGAAGGCGCGCAGCTGTGGCTCATGCAGCCGGAAGATCAGGCGGGAAGCCCGACCGGCGACGGTCTCCCTGCTCTGTGCTCCCATGGCTGCGAACAGGGTCTGCCGCACACGGTCAACGAAGACATCGTAGGCCGAACGCAGCTCCTCCACTACCTCGTGAAGGCGCTCGACAAAGGTCTCGACATGCTCGCCACCGGCGGCGTCTCCCTCCTCGAATGGCGAGCAACCGCAGGCTTCCGGAAGGTCCCGGAACAGAATGTCCACCGGGCTGTTTGCGGAGATCAGCACCTGACGGACTTGTAAGGCACGCGGCGACAACTGTTGGGTCTTGAGTGTTCTGAAGGGTAGACCAACGCCGAACTGCACCAGCGGGGTGACCACACTGAGCAGCCCTTCGGCCTCCGCGCCAGCGCAGAGCATCTCGGCCAGCCGGCTGAATACGATCGCACGGACGCCTTCGGCCTTGGCCCATTGGAAGGCGAACAGCCCAGGCGTCTTGGTGAGCCGCATGAAGCCGCTACCATCGAACCTAGGTGCGAATGTGCCCCGTTCGTAAACGGCGAGGTGCTCACGATGAAGCGCGAGAATATGGCCCAGCAGCAGCAGGGCCAATCCCCCTCGAACCCCAAACGGTGGAGCGGCCAGCTCCTTGATCAGGGTGTCGGCGCTGACTCTGTCGGAAGCGCTTTTCAGCCGGCGGTCGAGGTGGTCTAGGACAGGACGCAAGTGAAGCGGGTCCGTCTCCTCGCCAGACTCCGGCAGGGCAAGCCGCCAGCACCTGTCCTCGCAGATATGCAGGCATCCGCGTTGGAGGATGGAGAGATAGAGCGCCCGTTCCGGCGGGGACTTTTTATTCGGCAAGCCCAGACTCGGCTTGTCCGCACCCACAAACAGCGCCTCCAGCAGCCGTTGTCGGGCGGCCGCGGCGGCGCTGCTCAGCGATCGGCGGTTGATGAGCTCGTTCTGGACGTGCGGAGCGTCCCGATAGGTGTCGTCACACACCTTGGAGATCAGTCCGTGCAGCGGCGCATCGGCCGGCAGCGGCTTGCCCGACCAGACGAACCGAGTTTCTTCGGTGGCGGGCTCGACGAGGCCCAGCATGTCTGACAGCGTCTGCTGGATTCGCGTCTCGAGCCAGGCAATCTGGCGTGAGAGCTCGGCAGCAGCAAAGGAGTCGTCGCGCAGTGCGCTGGCGTGATGCTCCAGCCATTGGGCTCGGCGCAGTTCCAGCACAAGCGGGGATAACTCGTTGAGCGGCGGCAGGACGGCGACAACCAGGCGTTCATCGCGCTCGCTGGTCTGATTCGCCCATTGCCAGGCGTCGTCCTGGTCGCTCGTGCGATCACTGAGCACGACGAGCACCGATCCGTCGCCTTCCTGCAGCTTCAATTTGTGCTTGATGAGCCGGCTATGCGGCAAGTAGGTGAGGCTGAACTGCCGTAGGGTGCCGGTTTGAATGGCATGACGGCGGGCGAGCACTGACCCGCGCGGGGCCAACACCGCCAATGCATCGGCCACGCTGTCCAGGCGCGGAATTGCGCTTTCGGCCTCGCGCCATAAGGCGTTGATGTCTACCCGTCGTGCGGCCCACAGGCGCAGACCCGCCAGTCCTGAGCGCTCGAACAGCATCCCACCCAGCTTGAGGGCGTCAATCGTTGCTTCGACCTCGCCGCGAGGCACATCTGGACCTAGGCAGGCTGCCAGGGACGAGGCGTCGGCCACCAGATGCTCGGCGTCGGTCAAGGTGAGCAGGCCTACGATTTTGAGGATGCGGGCTTCCAGCGGCGGTTGGTCGGATGCGCGGCGCACGACGGCCTGAATCCGGCTCCAGTCGGCGCCAGCGTTGCGGCCGATGATTCGCCCGCCGAAAGCATTGGCGACGAAATCGAAGAAATCGTCCAGGCAGTAGAGGGCGCCGGGCTGCGCACTGCGGCGGCTGAAGGCGCGCACGCCAAAGGGCTCTTCCGATGCCAGGAAGCCGAACAATGAACGTTCGTTTTGGCCGAATAAGCTGAAAAACCGCAGTGCCACCGCCAGTACCGACGGATGTAGCGGGTAGCATGTGGCGGTGTCCGAGACCGTGCCGCCCGGAATCCAGCCAAGCGCGTCGACGTCGCCACAGGCGTGCACATAGGCCTGGCGAACAGCGGCCGGCAGTGCGGCCATGTCGGAATCGAAGGCGGCGGCGACCAGGGCTGCGGTATGGGTCAGCGGGTGGTCGAAAGTGAGTTCTTCGAACCGCTCGGCGACCTTGGCCCATTCCGAGCGAGAGGCTGCCGCAGCGCTCTCGGCATAGGAGGTGACTCCTTGGTGCAGGATCGTCAGGAGGATAAACGGCTGCCCGCCGGAGCGAGCCGCGGCTTCCGCCAGGTTCTGCAGGGCCATGATGTCGCCGCCGGTGGCGGCGGCGTGCTCAAGGAACTTGCCAAGCTCGTCGATAGCCAGAAAGACGCCGTCGAAGCGGCCTGTCTTGGCGATGAGGCTCGTCAGCCGTTCGCAGCCCTTGGCGGGGTTGGTGCGTAATAGGTCCAGCAGAGCCTGGCGAACCGAGGGCTCGATGTCCAGCTCGGCCGTTGCAGCCAAGCTCTCACGCACGGCGTCTGCAAGCATGTCGCCGAGACTGCTGCGCGAGCCTATGAGGGCAACGGGGAAGAGGCGGCTGAGTCTGCGTTCCGGAGCGGCCACCTGTCCTGCGGCTGCGCGGGTCCGTGGATCGAGATAACGGGCAAGCGCCAGAGCAAGCGCCGACTTGCCGACTCCGAAGTCGCCTGTGAGACGCCAAGCCCGGCGTGTGGAGCTATTCTCCGCACCAGCGAGGAAGCGATCGATTAGGCTCCGCAGCCAAGGTGTGACGACATAAGTGTCGATCGCCGCGGGATCTTGCAGATCCCGCTCAAGGCTGACACTGCGGAAGAAGTGCGCTTGGGGCCGCAAAACGTCCAGGATGGTCTGCGCCGAGTGCCGTGTCATGGCCGTCTCCTCGGGTACACGTCCTTGAGACGCCCCCCCACACAGGTCGTCTCCCGGTGCAAAGCCCCGGCGCCGGCACTGATTCTAACGCTGTAGTTCTCCGACTGGAGGACGTGGGCCCGCAGTTCATCCTCTGGGATCCGCAAAGTCGCTCCTGGGCTCCCCTCGGCAAATGCTAAGTCGTGCAGGGTCACCATCGTCTCGTCTTTGCGCCGAAAGTGCCAGAACTCTAGGATCGCATATTCCACAACAGGGACGGGTGCGCGGCCGCGGGCGGTCAGGACGTAGACCGGCTCCGGCCGGCCATCGTCGCTGATCCGTCGGCCAGCCGGGTTTATCAGCGAAAGATCGATGAGCGGTCCATCAAGGGCATCCTCAGGCGCACCCTCACGCGCAGTCGAGACATAGCTGTGTAGGAAGACGTCAAGATGCTGCTTCAGGGTGACGTCCGAATGCTCGTAGCCGGCGAGGCGGCTTTCACGCCGTAACTCGCCTAGCACCTCTGCTCGAGTGAAATCGGCTCGGTGGCGCCGGAAGAAGACGTGGCGCCAGACGAATAGCGGGCGCTGCGACTGGGCAGTCACTTTCCACTGCAGCAGCCACTGAGTCTCAACCCGCTCCAGATACCGATCATAACCTGATGTCCCGAACACGACCCTTCCGAACGGGGTGAGCTTCCAATGCCCACGCTCGACTGTAGCGACGTCGAATACCTCAAGCCAGAAACGTAGCGCCTTAACCATGTTCTTTCCCAGGCCGAGCGTGCTCATCGCCTCTTCGTCGGCAGAGAGGGCGGTTGAATCCCTGATCAAAAGGGTGACGGCCTTTGGAATCCAGCTGAACCGGCAGGCGAAGGTCTCATGGCCTGAGAAGCGCGGCCGGGCGTCGGCGAGTGCGGTCATGCCGACCTACGGTAGCAGGCGGTACGCGCCTCTTCGATGGCGGCGATAAGGATGGATCCAGCCTCCTGAATCTCTGTTGCAGTGTTGAACTTGCCGACCCCGACCCGAAGGGCTCCATCAAGGACCCAATCCGGCGCATTCATCGCGCGCAAAACGTGTGAGGGGCCTTGTGCGCCGCTCTGGCAGGCAGCGCCTGATGAGAGGGCAATGCGTCCGTCGACGCGGGCGAGTACAGCATCGTTCGGCACTCCTGGAACGGCGAAGTTGAGGATGCCTGCAAGGCGGCGCGCAGGATCGCCGTTGACATGCATATCGGGGAAGGCACTGCACAGAATGTTCTCCAATCGGTCGCGCAGGCTCGCGATCCGCGCTTCGTCCTTGTTCATCTCTTCGGCCCGAAGGCGGCAAGCTTCGCCCAAGGAAACCGCTCCCGGTGCATCTGGAGAGCCGAACCGCGACTTGGCGGCTTCGCTGAGATCATATCGCGAGACCACAGCTGCGGTTCGAGGCAAACCGTATAGCTTTGCTCCGCTTAGCACGAGGAAATCACAGCGCAGGCTCTGGAAGCTCAAGGGGATCTTTCCTGCAGCCTGACATGCGTCGACCATCACTATCGCACCAGCTTCCTGTGCGATGCGGCAGGCCGGGGCCAAGTCATCGATTGTTCCTACTTCGTTGTTGGCGGCGACCAAGCAGACGAGCCGCGGTGTATGTGCATGGACAAGCGTCTCGAATGTGTCGAGGCGCAGGTGGCCCTTATTGTCCACGGGCGCCAGCCAGAATGCAGCGCCTTCCTGCGCCAAGTCCCGTAGTCGTTTGAGCACAGCCGAGTGATCCGCCGCACCCGCGCAGAAAGTCGCTTCCTGCGTGGCGTGATGGTACGTGTCGATTAGGAGGGTTAGGGCTGCGGTAGCACCCGGCAAAAAGGTCACGTGGTTGGGCTGAGCGTCGATCAGCGCGGCCACGGCGTCGGCGGCAGTTTCAATCCGCGCATTTGCGGAGCGCCCGAGCGCATGTTCGGAGCTCTGTGGATTGCCGGGATGCGCTGTCGCCGCCGTAAAAGCCGCAAGAACCCTCGGGTCGACAGGCGTTGCGGCGTTGTTGTCTAGGTAGATCTGCATTTAATAAACCCATCGCCCGAGCTTCATCCCGATAACACAGCCACTGAGCCTATAGATCGCGCTGACATGGTCCAAAGAGCGCACACGACCGAGACAGGGCCACTGCTAAGACGATTTGGTCGGCTTCATGCCTTCGGATCGACCATGAAAATCTAATTTCAGATCGAAAAAAGCCAACCAGAAATAGTCCAAGATTGTATCTGTTCCCGAGACTGGGCCAATTCGACCGAAGTTGCGAAGACATCGACATCGTTACGCTCTCGGTAGTCTCGGGAATCCTCATCGACCTATAACAAGAGCTAGTTTTGTTCTTTGCGTCAGTCGATCCCGGGAAAAGTGCCCCCAAGGCGGGGAGCTAGTGCGGCGCTCAGATAAACTGCGTGAACATATGATCTTGCCCCACTTTACCTTGCACGCCTACTCCAACTCCGAGTGGAGTGCCTCGATCTCACTGGTCTTAATCGTCACGACGACCCGAGGCTTGTCTCGTCCGTTTCTTCAAACAGGTCCTTTTGTTTGCTTCCCCCGAACCGCCCCTTGGCCGCCGCCCCCCGCGGCTTCTTGGGCACGATGTCCACGCCAGCAAGCGCCTTCCGAAAGTCGAGCCGATGCTCGGCCATTTCGGCCATGAGGGCCACAATCACCGCCCAATGCGACGGGACCTCGGCCTTTCGCGCGCAGTTGCTCACCGAATTTGGGTTCATGCGAACCAGCGCCGCAAATTCCCGGCTGGTCAACCCGGCTTTTCCAAGCTGTCGCTGAAACTCTTCGTAAGTCATGGCCTGCCCGTGACGCATTACGAAAGAGTGTGGACATCTTTTTATGCTGATGCAACATTAAATAATGAATTTTCCTCATAAAATAGGAGCCCCAGAGATTCGGGGAAAGCACGCGAGGAATGGCGGTCCCAGCGATCCTAGTCACCGATCCGCTCGGGCACCACGACGCGATGCGGCGCTGATGAAGCATATCGGGCTTTTTCGCCCAAACCGTTAAAAATCTGCACAAGCAAGAATCCATTACCAGTGAGCACCGTCTTCCTGGATCTGGAGACCACAGGGCTTGATCCCCGGGCCGACGAGATCGTCGAGATCGGCATCCTGGACGAGGACGGTCTGGTCTTGCTCGACACGCTCGTTCGGCCTGTGCGGCACTGGAGCTGGCCAGGTGCTCAGCGGGTCCACGGCATCGCGCCGCTGGACGTCCAGGATGCGCCCACGCACGAAACGCTTCGGCCTCGGATCATCGAGGCCGTCAGCGACGCCCTGGTGGTGATCTACAACGCGCCGTTCGATGCTGGCTTCTTGCGCTTCGAGCTGGAGGCCTCCGCCGAGGTCCGTTGTGCGATGCGGGGGTTCGCCGAGGTCTTCGGCGAGTGGAGCGACTGGCACGGCAGCTACCGCTGGCAAAAGCTGCACGTCGCCGCGGCCTATGTCGGTTTCGACTGGGACGGCGCCAACCATCGCGCGATCAACGATTGTCAGGCCACGCGGGCAGTTTGGCGGTATCTGGCCGGGCGCCACAGAACGGAAAATATTGTCCGCTAAGCCAGGCCGGGGGTGCCCTAGATCCCGATGCGCTCGACCTCATCCATCGTGACTTCATCGCTTCTACGGTCATAAAGCCTGGTCGTCTTCGGGTCCGAGTGCGCGGCCATCTGCTGGGCATGCTCCAGCTTAGCCTCCGGGTTCTCCAAGTAGGCCGTGATGCCGGTGCCGCGGAAGGTGTGGTTACAGATGCCGGGCGTGTCGATGCCGGCCTTTTTCGCGCGGCGCTTGACCATGGCCCAGGCGCGTTGCCGGTCGAGACGGTTGGCGCCGAGCTGCTTGGTCTTGCGGTCCACGGACCGGAACAGCGGCCCGTTCGGCTCCTCGGCTAGACCTGCGGCCTCGATATACTGCTGGAGCCACTCCTTTAGATTATGTTGGCAGGGCATCTCGTGCTGCTTGCCGCCTTTCTCATGCAGACGCACCCACAGGGCCTCCTGTTTGCGGTACACATCCTTGACGTTCATGGTCACCGCGGCCGAGACCCGCGCGAAGGTGTAGATCATCAGCCCGATCAGCGCCCGGTCCCGCAGGCCGACCAGAGTATCGGTCGGGATCGATCGGATCAGCTTCCGGGCCTCGGTCGGCGTCAGGATCGGCGTCTTGCCCTTGGTGTAGGAGAATCTTGGCCCCCGGACGAAGGATGCCGGGTTCGTGCGCAGGACATGGCCGGTGACGAGCCAGTCGAACAGATGGCGCAGCGCCGCGAGCTGCTGCTTGACGCTCTGGGCCTCGTAGGTCTGCGTCTTGAGCTCGACCCAGGCCGCGACATGCAGCGGCTCGATGTCGAGGAGGTTCTCGATCT